>JAFZFY010000118.1 GCA_017555665.1 Pseudomonadota bacterium
GCCTTGCGCGGCGTATGAAATAGCCGCGCAAACAAAACGCGCCATAGCCGCGCCATAGCCGCGCCCCAATGCTTAGACATGTCGTGACACGCCTCTCGAAACGTGCGCGGCGTATGTACCTACCCCAATACCCAACGATCGATCGTCCGCCTATCGTTCTCAAAATTCACACCAACTTTGACGATCTTTTTATCACCTGCTTCGTATTGGATCGCATAGCCTTTATTATCAATTTGTTTAAGTGCTTCTTCAGCAGTACCGTCAAGCTTGAATTCAAATAAATATATCGTATCTTCGGTTTCAATCAATGCATCGCAACGGCCTGCGGCACTGCATTGCTCCGTGCGCACCGAATACTCAGAGGCCAGCGTAAAAATTAAATAAAAAATAGTTTTATAATGATCCTCATCCTGCTTTTCTGCATTGTACGGAATGGAACTATAGAACGAACGTAACAATATCATAGCTCTGTCTATATCACCATCATTGAGTGATGTCATGAGCTTTATCAGAAATGAATTATTTCCTGTTGTCGTTTTCCCTGTATAGTACGATGCCAAACCTTTAAGAAAACTCACGCGTACTTCTTCGTTAGGAAATCCCAATGTATAGATCTCATTCCGAAATGACTTTATCGTCACATAACCACTTTGATACAATACAGGAATCGGCGTTTCTGCATGTTCTAGGGGAACATAAAAATCCATCTCACTCGCAGCAAACCCTTCCAGTTCCTCGGGACGCAATGTGTATTGGCTCAATACTTTTGTCAGATGCGTCGGTGTGCCCGTCGAAAACCAGTAATTATATAAATCCTTGTCTTTTAGACAATTCAGCAAGCTAAATGGATTGTAGATATCTGGAGAATTTTTTGAAAAATGATAGCCATCGTATTTGCGCTTTAAACGCAATAATGCCGTATTCACAGAGATATTCATGGCTTTGGCAAGATTCTCAACTTCCGGCGCGAGCTGCGTGACAATTTCATCTCGCGTAAAACCGCATATCGCAGCATACTCGCTGTTCATCGTGATCGTCGTCAGGTTGTTCAGCTCACTGAATATACTCAATTGGCTGAATTTACTGATCCCGGTAATAAACACAAACTGCAGTTTGCTGTCCAAATCCTTGATGGGACTGTAAAAATCACGCAATTTCTGACGAACAGATGCCATGAGCTTTTCGTCTTGCATGGTATCCAATATCGGCGCATCGTATTCATCGAAAAGAAGCACGACTTTTTTACCCGTCTGGGCATGCGCACGCATCACCAGATTTGCCATGCGAAGACCGTATTCACAATCCGAAGCATTACCACGCCCATATATCTCTTCCATTTCACACAGCAGAAAATCAAGCAAATGCCCCAAATCGTCGACGTTGCTGATCCGCTTTAAGCTCAGCGAGAAATGCAGCACTGGATAGGATACCCATTCATTCTCAAGCTGATCAATCGCCAGTCCTTCAAAAAGGTCTTTGCGCCCCTCGAAATAAGACCGAAGCGTCGAAACGAGCAATGATTTACCAAATCGCCTAGGACGAGAAAGAAATACGTAGCTGCAACTTTTGACAAGACGATAGATTATGGCTGTTTTATCAACGTAAATCGCATGATTATCGCGTATTTTTTCGAATGTCTGTATCCCGATCGGAAAAAACCGTTCCTGCATGACACACCTCTGCCGCATCGACAAGGGGCCATCCCCTTGTTTGTCCACACAGCACCATAACTCGCCTTTGTATGAATGACGAGTTTTTTATAGGCATGTGGAGACGTGTCGTGACACGTCTCTCGAAACGCGCGGCGTATGCAACGCATAGCCGCGCCCATCGCGCGGCGTATGCAACGCATAGCCGCGCACCCAAAATCAATATTTAAATGCCGAACCGCCAATGAATTCGCGGAGCAACGACGTCTGCGGGACGTTTTCGGGATAAATCGAAACGAATTTGTCGATGAGGCGACGCAGGCGGAAAGCCACGGTCTGAGCCGGATCATCTTCATCTACTTCGAGCAGATAGCGCTCAGCATAGACCTTCAAAACGGACACTTCGTAAACGAGTGACGTGTTGAACACGGCATCCGCGAGGCTCTGATAGGGGAAGATGTGCTTGATCTCGCCACGACGGACAGACGGCCAACGCATGATGTTCGAGGCGGCTGTGATTGCGCGCGTGTGGCGGTCGCGGACGATGCGGCGGAGCAAACGGATGTCAGAGGCGCTCACGCGGCTCGCGTTGTCGAGCTGCAGGGAGGTCAGCGGATTGATGAAGATACGGAACACGCCGTCATCCTGATCGAACGGCATGCGCGGATTGAGGCCATGAATGCCTTCGAGAAGCAGAATATCGGACTCGCCCAGGTTCATAAGCGGACCGCCATGATGATGGCTGATGCCCGTCTGGAAGTCATAACGCGCAATCTTGACTTCCTTGCCCGTAATCAAATCGTGAAGCTGTTCGCGAAGAAGATCGATATTCAGTGCTTCAAATGCCTCGAAATCGTACTCGCCATTCTCGTCGCGGACAGTCTCCTCGCGATTGACATAGTAATCATCGAGGGAAATGCACTTCGGATTGAGGCCGTTGACCTGAAGCTGAATGGAAAGGCGTTTGAGGAACGTCGTCTTGCCCGACGAGGACGGGCCAGCAATGCAAATGACTTTGACGCGCTTGTCGCGCTGGACGATCATCTCGGCGAGTTGGCTGATGCGTTTCTCGTGGAAGCCCTCGCTGACCTGAATGATCTTGCCGACATCGCCGCGAATGCAGATATCATTGAACGCGCCGACGCTTGTCAGGCCGATGCCGTTGAGCCAGATGTCGTGCTGTTTGGCAAGCGAGCTCGGATGAATGCTGCGCTGCTCGGCTTCCTTGACGATGGTGTTGTCGAAATAGAGAAGAAGCTCGCCACTGTTTTCGGCGATGCAGAAGCGATCGAGAATCTTGGTCGATGCGACGAGCGGAACGATCTCGACAGCATAGATCTCGCCACACGAAACAAGCGCGACCGAGGAATTGCGCGACTTGCGGAGCAGCTTGATCGCATCATCCCAGCCCTGCGCCGCGAAGCGCGCCTTGGCTTCATCGATCGAGCAATAATCGCGGCGGAAGGGCACATCAGCCTCGACGAGCGCGTGCATCTCGGTATTGAGGCGTTCGGCAAGCTCTTTCAGGCTGTGCCCGTGGGCATCGTCGACTTCAAAGATATAGGCGAAGCCGATGCTTGGCCCGATGCGCAGACGGATCTTCGGATCGATGCGGTGCGCGGCTTCGAGCGCCATCAGGGAGATGCTGGCGCGATAGATCATGCGGCCTTCGAGGTTGTCTCCGGTCAGGCCTTCGGCCGATCCGGACAGATACAGCGGACGATTCAGGCTCATGTGCTTATGGTTGAAAAGCCCCGATACGACCGGCTTGCCATTGATCTCTTTCGGCAGGATATTCGCCAGCGGCGTGCCGATGCGCACGTGCTTCTCCTCGCCATCAACCATGATCTTGAGCGTCGAACGGACCGTCTGCGACGGCGCTTTGTACGTGTCGAGCAGCGTGCGCGACAAGTTTTCGAGATGACCGTCCATCCGACGAGAGAAGTTCTTCATGATGCGCAGGATCAGAGACGGCTCTTTGGAAATGGCTTCGAGGAGCTTATCCTCTTCAAAATGCGCGATCTGAACTTCCGAATCGGCGCGCATCACGACGCGCGACTGCATCCATCCCCAGATCCCCCAGTCCCCGAAACCGTCACCGATCTGCATCTGGCCGATCTCGGCATTCTCGCGCAACACCGATACATCGCCGGAGAGGAGCACATTAAAGCCTGTCTGCTGGATATGTTCCCCCGGCACGCATTTGATGACAGTCATGCAGTCATCCAATGCCTTGAGCTCCTCCTGGCTCAGGGATGAAAAAATACCAACCGAAAGCGAAGACAAATCATTCGACTGCATGCATGGCCTCCTTTATGAAGCGATGTATCAATGCGGGTCTCGGCATGATACGGCAACCCCCGATGCAGCCGAACCCCGAAGGAAAGATCAGACTACTTTTTCACGCTCTTGAGCCGCTTGATCTCGGCATCGACCTCGCCAGCCTTATCCTTGAGATTCAAGCCTTTATAAGTCTTGGAAAGGAGCGTGAGCATATCGATATTTTGAGGATTTTCGCGGACAAGCGTTTCAAGCGTGGCGCGCGCTTCGGGCCATTTCTTGTCCTTCACGAGCGCATCCGCCTCATCAAAACGCTTTTTCATATCTTCCTGCGCAAGCCTTTCAAGCTCCTCAACGCTTGGCCCCTTGGGCTTTTCTTCCTCGACGACTTCGCGTTTTTCCGGCGCGGCAGGTTCAGGCATCACGACATCGGGCACATCAGCGGCTGGCTCGGCAACCGTATCCGGCTTCACGACAGCTTCGACGTTCTCCGTCTTGTCGTTGCCCAGACTGAGCCCCGGCACGATCTCGCCCGACTTGACAAAGCGCAATCCGACGACCACGGCTGCGATCACGATGACAGCCAGGACACCGAGGCCGATCAGCTTGTTTTTCATCGCCTTTTTGTCTTTTTCGGCTTTCAGTTGTTCGCGCTTGATATTCTTGGCAGTCTTGCGAGAGACATTGATCGGCTTGCTCAGATCGGATGAAAAGCTGGTAGGCGGCACCGCGCCAAGCCCTGACGGCTTCGTGATCTTGTCAAGGCCGGATGGCACCGTGATCCGGTCCTGCTCCGACACCGCGCCCCCCTGCTTCGAGTCTTTGGATTTCGGCACATCGCCAAGCGGAAAATATTTCGTGATCAGTTCCGTGGTCAGGACATCCGGAAAATCGCCCAGTTCCCCCCAGCCAGTCTCATTCTGATCGACCTTGATATCATCGAGTGACTGACGCGACGCGAGCCAGTCACGGAGACTTGCCAGATCATGAAATGTATAGGTCAGCCCCATGTGACGCACGCGCCACGGCGCAACACCGTCCGAAACCGCATCAGACACGTTGCTCGCAGGCTTTTCTGGCGCCCCGACCTGCGACAGCATCTGGGGATCCTCAAACACAGGGTTATCAACCGTCACATCCGTCGTCGATGTCGCACCCTCCTGATTCGGCAGCCGGATCACGATGATCTGTGCGCAATTCTGGCACTTGATACGCGCGCCTTGCGGCGAAAGCCGGGCGTCATTCACTTCATAATTCTGTCCGCAATTCTCACACTTGATCAGCATCTGCCTGTTCCCTGCCTCATGGATCCAGACCCCAGACCCACGCATAAACTTTATCCATGTCCGCCCTCTGCTCGTTTGCACACGCAGACAGCCATTATTTACAATATCAAAAACCGATGCTGTCACGCAAATTTTGAGAAAAAAGAAACGCAACGGCTTTAGGCATTATCGTTGACACCACACTGAAAAACTGTTGTTATTCCTTATTTTCCGCTTTATTTTGAAAGGCTATGCGGTGTGCTGCATCCAGACACCCAGGTCATGTCACCCTATATCCGGGCATTGTCGCCCGCAATTCAGATCATTCCCCCATGCCGGAATGATGATTATCCGGAGGTTACTGCATGAAATATTGGCCATTCATCATCGCCATGGCGGCTTCCGTCGCCGGCTTCTCAGGCTGTTCCAAGCCCGCGCCCGTCGATGTCCCCCAAGCCGCGCACGTCTTCTCCATCGAGCCGCTTGATCTGCCCGTCACATTCTCAACGCCAGCGGATGCCCAGGCAGTCTGCGATACAAATCTCAACCATGTGGACAGGCTCCGCAGCGAGATCAAGGCGGTCTCCGGAAAGCACACGCGCGAAAATACACTCGAACCACTCAACGAGATGGATATCGCTTTCGAGCGTATTCTGGGCGTCTCCGAGCTTATGGCGAACACCCACCCCGATGAAGCCGTCCGCACCGAGGCCGAAAAATGCACCGAACGCGCCAGCGAAATCCTCACACAGGTCCAGATGGATCCCGCGCTCTATGCCGCCGTCAACGATGTCGACAAAGCCACGCTCGACGCACGCGCCAAATATTACGTCGAAAAAACACTCCAGGATTACAAACTCGCCGGCGTGGACAAGGACGATGAGACTCGCGCGAAACTCGCTGATCTCAACAAACAGCTCGTCAAATCCGGGCAGACATTCGACAAAAATATCCGCGACGACCGCAAGACCGTCCAGTTCACCGCCGAACAGCTCGCCGGACTCCCCGAAGACTTCATGGCCGCACACCAGCCCGACGAAAACGGCATGATCACGATTTCCACGGATTATACCGACTATTATCCGGTCATGAACTACGCCAAGTCCGAAGAGACCCGCAAGGCCATCTCCAAAGTCTTTACGTCACGCGCCTATCCCGCAAATGACGAAGTCTTCAAGGATATGCTCAAAGAGCGCAGCCAGATCGCGAAACTCACGGGCTTCGATAACTGGGCGGCTTACAACGCCTCCGACAAAATGGCCAAAGACACGGCCACGATCTCCGCGTTCCTCAACGATATCGCCACGATCACCGAGCCGCGTTACAAAGCCGAGCTCGAAGAGCTCATGGCGCTCAAAAAAGCCGACAATCCCGATGCCGACGGCTTCTATCCGTGGGACCGCTTCTATTACATCGAAGCCCTCAAAAAGCAGAAATATGACTTTGACGCCCAGTCCGTCCGCCAGTATTTCCCCTATGAAAAGGTCAAACGCGGCATCCTCAACGTCGCCAGCACGATCTATGGCGTGACCTTCCAGCAGTCCGACCGCCCCGTCTGGCACGACTCCGTCGAAGCCTACGACGTCTATGAAGGCGACCAGCTCATCGCTCGCTTCTATCTCGACATGCATCCGCGCGAGGGCAAATACGGCCACGCCGCAAGCTTCGGCATGTATTCCGGCATCGAAGGCCTCCAGCTCCCGGCCGCCACGCTCGTCTGCAACTTCCCGCAGCCCACGCCCTCCAATCCCGCCCTCATGGAACACAACGATGTCACCACGTTCTTCCATGAATTCGGCCACCTTCTCCACCAGCTCTTCGCAGGCCGCCACCACTGGGCAAAACAGTCCGGCATCAGCTGCGAATGGGACTTCGTCGAGGCACCCTCGCAGCTCTTCGAAGACTGGGCCTGGGATTACGATGTCCTCAAACGCTTTGCCGTCAACGACAAAGGCGAGGTCATTCCGCAGGATCTCGTCGAAAAAATGAAGAAAGCGGACGAAGTCGGCAAAGGCGTGCTCAATATGCGCCAGATCTCCTACGCGACGCTTTCATATAATTATCATATCGCCGATCCCGAAAATATCGATCTTCTCAAAGTTCAGAACGATACTTTCGCAAAATACTCCCCCTTCAAACCATTTGAAGGCGATTATACATTTGCAAGCTTCGGGCATCTCAACGGCTATTCGTCGATGTATTATACCTATATGTGGTCGCTCGCGATCGCAAAAGATCTCGGCCAGCCGTTCCATGCAAACGGGCTTCTCAATGTCGATACCGCACATCAGTATCGCGAAAAAATCCTCTCCGTCGGCGGCGCGCAGCATGCCTCCGATATGGTCAAGAACTTCCTCGGCCGCGAATATAATCTCGACGCATTCAAAGCCTGGCTCTCTGAATAATATACATTGGCGCGGCTATCTTCGATACGCCGCGCCAAAGCCGTGTCA
>JAFZFY010000119.1 GCA_017555665.1 Pseudomonadota bacterium
CGCGATATGAAGCGTGTATTGCGTGACGGAGACGCTTCGGCCATCGCGTTTGAGGGCGTAGGTGAGTGTTGCGGAACCATCATCGCTTTTGTGAAATTCGGGCGGATTCACTTCTTTTCGATAATCGGTGGCATGCTTATGGTCGTCGACAAGGAAATCGGTTGTTCCCGCATGGAAGCTGCAGACCATGATCGCGAGCTTTTTGGGGGTGAGGGAACTGTGTAGAATATCAATATGTTTTATAAATTCTTGAATTGCTTTTGTTGAATCAGTTTCTTTAATCACGCCTTCACCAATTTTGATGACAAAATAAGGGTGAATTTCGCGCTCAATAAACGCCTGCATAAAGTAATAGGGGGGCGCAGGAACGGACGTGAAAGTGAGTTTGTGATATTTATGATAAGTTCCTTTGATATATTTGACCAGCAGGAGACAAGCCGTTCGCGCTTCAGCTTTATCTGCGTTCCAATCATCGAAATCATCGATATCACTGAGCGCGTTGCGACATTTTGAATTGAGTAGGCATTGCAAGGTCTCCCACATGACTGAGGCTCCTATGGGGTGGGGCGTTTGGGGGGATTGGTGCGCGGCGCATCGCGTATCACGTGCCCCATGCTACGGAATTCATTGACAGCGGCATCCCATAAGAGATTGTGTGTAATCATGGTTTGCGTGGCGGCGGCTTCAATGGCGGCTCTGAACACGGCGTTTTTGATATAGCCGCCACTCATTTCAAAGGAATAAGCGAGTGCGTTGAAATCGATATCATCAGAGCATGGCGCTTTCGGCGGGATGAGGCGTTTCCAGAGGGATTCGCGTTGAGCCTCGTCCGGCATCGGAAAGTCTATCTTGAACTGGATACGTCGGGCCAGGGCTTCGTCGAGACCGCCTGCAAAGTTTGTGGTCAGGATGGAAACGCCGGAGTAGGCTTCGAGTCGCTGAAGCAGGTAGTTGACTTCGAGATTGGCATAACGGTCATTTGAGCTTTTGACGCTGGTCCTTTTGGCGAACAGCGAATCGGCTTCGTCAAAGAGGAGCATGGCTTGTGAGCGTTCTGCTTCATCAAAAATCTTGGAGAGGCGTTTTTCTGTTTCGCCGATATATTTGTCTACGACCCTCGATAGATCGACGACATAGAGTGCGCGTCTGAGCTCGTGCGCGAGGATTTGCGCGGTCATGGTCTTGCCTGTACCTGGGAGGCCGGAGAGCAATATGGAGAGACCGGCACCGGACATATTGTATTTGGCAAATCCCCAATCGCTCATGACTGTATCGCGATATCGCGCATACGCGAGGATCTCGTTGAGCGTGTGCCATATGTCGTCGGAGAGGACGATATCGCTGAGTTTCAGCGTCGTGGTTCGCAGGGTGGCGAGGCCTTCGAGCGCGGTTCCACGGGTCTTGTTGAGCGTTTCGGTCAGATTGTGAGCGGTCAGTGCCAGATGTGTCGGTTTGGCGGCGAGGCGCGCGCGTGTCTGGTCGATCGCGTTGCTGATCTCGGCATTGCTGAGGCAGTAGCCTTCGGCCATGTCGCTGGCAATCACATCGGCTTCTGTCTTGGGCAGGTAATGGGCGAGATTGTTCTGCCAGAATCTCAGCTGGTCTTCGCGTTCCGGCATGGGGAATATAATTTCCGTCAGTTCGCCGAATATCTCACGCGTGAGTGCTGTCTGGCGCTCTACGGCGACACATATACGCAGAAACGGGCATGACAGGAGCAGTTCATTGAATAAGGGGGCAAATCGCCTGAGGCTGTTCGCCTGTTCCTCGTTGAGGTCGTGCATTCTGAACAGAAGGAAAGCCTTTTGCAGCCGCGCTTCGCGGATCAGGGACTCGAGCAGAGTCGCAAATGCTTCCTGATCCGGATTCTGTTCCATCACGAGTTTCAGGTCGATTTCGAGCACGCCTGCATCCTGCTTTTGAGCGACATGGCAAAGGGCTGTCGCGCGCCCGATGCCCGAATAGCCGATGAGCGCCAGTTTGGCGGTCTGCTTTTGCAGCGAGCGCGTCAACGTTTTTTCTACAGGGGTGATCCGGGGGTCTGAGGCATTTTTCGTATTGAGTATGCGTGTGCCAGGCAGTGATAACTGGAAGTCTTCTGCCAGAAGAAAGGCGAGTACGCGCTTGGGGAGTATGATCGGCGCGTATGCACGGGGCGTTTCGTGTTTCCAGGATGGAACGATGCCGAAACTGATCAGCGCATTCCGGCTTAAACGGCCGTTTTCAGACAGGGCATGGCGCAGGTTTTCTGGTTCGACATAATCGAATAGCAGGTGCACGTGGCTCGCATTGAGCTGTGCATATTCGGGCATGCCGCTGATATATCGCCAGATTCGCGCGTATTTGTCATCGTAGTGCACGAGCGCGAGCACCATAAGGATATCGAGCTCATAAGGTTCGAGCCCGAAAGCCTGCCGTATGCCTTCACCTGGAAGGTGTTTCAAGAGGTTCTCGCCATTGATCGCGTCAAACGTGGCCTCGGTCTTTTCATGGATCGCGCTCATGATCATGGCCATGAGTTCGCTGGCACGCTCGAGGGTAGGCACGTCATGGGAATCGAGCCAGTTCTGCGATGCCTGCGCGTTCTGTGCCGCGAGGACATGAATGATCTCTGACAGGGAGGGCGTCTCGGGCGCGAAGCTGCCAAAATCATTGATGGCGCGGTCGCTGTATCTTCTCAGAAAGCGCAGGCACAGCGCGGCAAACCATGCCCCATAATCTTCAAAAACTTCTAATGGTGAATGATATATCTGGAGTTGGGGGTCGTTATCCATGGGATGCGTTATGGGGGCTTGCGGTTATTATTGGTGTTTGCGCGTAACGACGAGATTTGTGTGATATTCCGCATCGATGGTCAAGATGCAATGATTGACCGTCGTGCTTCTGCCCATGCTTTGAAGATCATAGCTCAGGGTGAGCGAGCCATCGTCATTTTTGAGCAATACAGGCGGCTCCATTTCGGGATGCCAGGGTTCGGCGGCTTGGTAAGATGTCACGAGATCTTCTGTATCGCCCGCATGGAAAGCGTAAATCATGCGCGCGAGTGCTTTGGCATCAGAGGTGGTGTGGAGGATATCGATATGTTTGATGAATGTTTCGATGGCTTCTGGCGAATTCTTTGGAATCACGCCTTCTTGGGCATGAACGACATAGACCGGGCTGATCTCTCTTTCTACAAAGGCTTGTATAAAATAATAGGGCGGCACAGGTTTGGTAATAAAATCTAATTTATCGTAGTTGCCAAGAAATGCATGAAGCATCTGACAGGCTTTCAGTGTCTGATCTTTATCAAAGTACTTTGCGCCATAATCTTCTACGGCATTTTCCAAAGCATTTTTACATCTTTCATCTATAGATGCGTAATCAAGATTTTCATTCATGGGCTCGCTCTCTGGTTGGGCGGTTTGGGGGGCTTCATCTGGCTGAGTGGTGCCAGATGCATTTTGTGGCTCACTCGGTTCCACGTTGCGTTTTCCGAGACTGCATGCTGTCATGCTTGTCAATGCAATTAGCAGGCATAAAAAGATAAATATATTTATTTTATTCATGGCTGTTTAGGGAATATCTGAACTCATATCGCGATATGAGCGAATTGAAAAAAGGAGCAAGTCATGATGAAGGCAGCACAAAAAAGGTGTTTTGGCTATTGTATAAGCCAAAACACCGTGAATATCAGTTAAAAGTGGATGTTATTTTTTCTTTTGTGCCGCCTGCTGCTGTTGAGGTTTTTGTGCCGCCTGCTGTTGAGGGGCGCCGCCCACTTGAGGCAAAACCGTTTTCTCGAACCAGGCCAGGCGCTGAGGCTCGATTTCTTTGCGTTTTTCGGGCGTGCCCATGAAGTATGTCGCATAAAGTTCGGCATAATCTTCACCTGGATCTCTGAACTGATAGCGGCTGTTCTTCTTGACCTGGGTTCTGGCTTCGTTCTTATAAGACCACCAGCTGCGTCCGAGATAGCCCTGGTGGAACTGCCGTGTGGGCAGATAATCAAAACATTCGTTCATCCAGCAGAACTTATTGCCGAAGGCGTTTTGGATGTGCTGGAAGAGCGTTGTGTTCACCATCTGGCCGGCCTTATAGTCAAGCAGCATCTGATTGCCATCGCCACCGAGGCCTGCATTTTTAAAAGCCTCAACAATGATATCCTGGCTGGAATCCGGGCGCTGCCTTTTGATGATCGATGCTGCGGCTGTCTTGGCCGCAGCGAGTTCGTCATCACTAAACGGGCCAAGGAGAGGATCGGTCATATTGGTCATCATATCATTGACGAGTTGCTGGGCGACGCCAGTCCTGTCATAGATATACTCGTGCCAGTCTGAGATCTTGAGGAATTCGGGATCACGGGAGAATTGGAAACTCATCGTGTCGGCAACGTGACCCACTTCATGGGCGAGCGTGGTCTCGAACATGTTCATGCCGACCATGGTATCGTCTTTATCCGTGTAGGCGCCGGATTCTACGAGATCCATGTTATTTTTATCGTAGTCTACTGCGATTTTTTCTGCATTCCACGTCGTGCCCGAGGAGGATTTGTAGGTCTCGTTTCTGCCATTGAGCGCTTTAAGCCGCTGAACATGGCTTTCGGGCAGCTTCTGGAGGACTTTGTAGGAGCCTTTGAGACCGATGATGTCCATCGTTTTGGTATCGCTTTGAACGGCACCTGCGCTCACATCGACACCGAAGCGCTTTGTGAAGATTTTTGCCATGGTCGCTTCATCGCTGATGAGTTCGTAGATTTCATCGAGGATGGCATTGATCGTCGTTTTGGCTGCCGCGTCGTTGCAGTCGATGATCTTGTTGAGGTAGTCCTGATTGTTGGCGATGATAGACCTGACCTTTTTGTCTGACTGAAGCTTGGTGAGGATGCCGTTCCAGTCGATCTGCTGGGCGCCGAACAGCTCCTGAACTTCAGATTCTGAATTCTTTGAACCTTTGGACTTCTTATCCTGCGCCTCTACGGCTGGCTTTTTGTCCTTGGCCTGGTCTTTTTTGGAGGATTTGGAAACGGCTTGTTCTGCTTTATCGCTCATAATCTGCTCCCTTATGGTTACGGTTAAATAAATATCGAAAAACTACCGTTCCTATTCTACCACCAAGCGCATCGCATTGCAAAGGTTTGTTGCTGGTGAGACCTGGGCGGGATCGCCTGATTGCCTGATCGCCGAAAAGGGCGCTTGCGCGTGTGCACGGGGGCAACCGAGCCGTGTCTTGACACGGCTCGGCACACGCGGCGTATGCGAAGCATAGCCGCGTCCGAAAAAAAAAGCGGCGTATGCGCTTGCGCATAGCCGCGAAAGCAGGCCGTATCGCCGTCAGGCGATAGGCCGGCATGCAAAAAAAAATCAGAGCGGGAAATCTTCCGGATTGCTCGGCTCGCTTGCGACAGATGCCCCCGGGGCGGCCTCGTCTTGGGCTATTTCGGACTTTTCGGCTTCTTTGCGGGCTTTTTCGGCGTTCTCCTTGTCTTTCTGCGCCATGCCGCTCTTGAAATAGAAGACGATGAGGCCGGCCATCGACGCGAGGCCGATCGCGCCGAGGATGAGCCAGATCGACTGCGGGGAATAGGTGTCCCAGAGAAGGCGCGTGGCTTCGTAGGAATCGGCGAGTCCGTTCATCGACTGGATCTGGGCCATGAGCTGATCCTGCGAGAGATTCTGGAGCGTGGCGGGATCTGCGCCGTGCTCGATGAGGTAGCGCACCGCGAGGTTGGGCTTTGAGGACAGACCATCATAGAGCGGGCCGCTTATAAGATCGCCGAGCGCCCAGCCGATCGCGAACGGGATGTTCACGAAGCCCATGTAGATCGCCTTTTTGTCTTCTGGCGCCGTCATGCCGACGTATTCGTCAAACTTGGGCGAGCATATGATCTCGCCGATGGCGAAAATGAAGACTGCAAGGCAGGCGATCTCGCCACGCATCGACATGCCGCTCATGACGAAGCCGACGACGGAAATCGCCATGCCCAGGGAGAGCGCCGTCATCATGCGGAAACGCGCGAAGAGCGCGGAGAGCGGGAGGACAAGGCAGATGATCGCCGCCGAGTCGATGTTGATGATCATCTCGGGCTTGAGCGCGCCGTTTGATTCGAGGAACGAATTGAAGATGCCGAACTGCGAGAGCCACTGGCCGACGCCACGGCGGTCCACCCATTCGTCGAGGAAGTTGGGGAGGAGGTCCCAGAGCTGCATGAACATGAGCCAGAAACCGCTGACGATGATGAGGAAGAGGAGCATGAGCTTGTCGTACCAGAGAACGCCGAGCGTCTTCCGGAAGACTTCGAAGGCGGAATGGCTGACCGGTTCCGCGTCGCGATCCGGCTCCTTGAACAGGACGATCGTGAAGATGAGATTGATGAGCGTGACGATGGCCGCGCCGTAGAAGACGTAATGCCAGGTCGGGGCTTCGTTTGTGCCGCGCAGGGCCGAGGCCGCCATCGGCGCGAGGAAGCCGCCGATGTTCACGACCCAGTAGAAGATGCCGAAGCCGAGGCCGGAGCTCTTCTCGTCGAGCGACTTGGCGACGACGCCGCCCACGGGGGGCTTGAAGATGGCGGTGCCCAGCCCGATCGTGCATCCGCTGATGAGCATGAGCCAGAAATTGGCCGTCTGGTTGAGCTCGGCGCTGCCGGTCATCAGCTCCGCGATGTTGAGGATGTTGGCCATCATCAGATAGCCGAACATATTGATAATAAAGGCGACGATGATCGATTTCTTATAGCCAAACGACTCGCTGAATCCGCCGGATACCATCGGGACCAGGCACTGGATGAGCGCCCAGATGCCGTAAATGATGCCCTTCTGCGACATGCTCAGGCCGAGACCGCCTGTGCCGACCGAGACCATCATGAGCGGCAGGACCGCGCGTATCCCGAAATACGCGAGCCTTTCCCCGGCTTCCTGCACGTTCGCCAGCCAGAAAGCGGGTTTGATCGATTTCAATACTCCCATGCGAAACCTCTTTGTTTCTTGCGTGTTTTGGTGATGTGATGCGGCCAGGTCTGACCGCCAGTTCCGTAAATCCTTGGATTTGCAAAACAGGCAGATGTTTCGGTCAAAACCGTGGGAGTGTCCAGAAAATATTGTGTTTATGGCATTTTGTGGCGTGTTACGCGCCTATTGCCTGTCGGCAATACGGCGCG
>JAFZFY010000120.1 GCA_017555665.1 Pseudomonadota bacterium
AGTGCGAGTGTTTCGACGTGCTTGGTGTGTGGCATCATGTCGAAGGCTTCGATGCGCTCGATGACGTAGTCGGGGAGTGCTGCGATATTTTGCGCCATCGTTTCGGGATTGCAGCTCATGTAGATGAGGGTTTCGACGCGCGATGTGGCGAGATTTTGAATGACTTTGGGACTGAGGCCTTTGCGCGGCGGGTCGAGTAGGATGACGTTCGGGCGCGGCCATTGCGGCCAGGCTTTTTCGAGATCGAGGACTTCGAAGTGTGTCTGAAACGGGTCGCCTTGGGTGGCTTCCTGGGCGGCTTGGATCGCAGAAGGGCTGAATTCGGCGCCGTAAAGTGATTGTGATGGGGCCATGATCCGTCCGAATGCGCCGGCACCGCAGTAGAGATCCCAGACGATTTTGGGGGTAGCAGGAAGCCAGTCTTTGGCGGAAGTGTAGATTTTTGCGGCAATTTGTGAGTTGAGCTGGGTGAACCCCGATGCGGCAAAGCGCGATACCGTGCTGCCGTGATGTTCGGGCAGTCGCGTTGCGCCGCATAATGTTTGCGAGGGAGCGGTGCGGATGGCGTTGTTCGGCGAATCGTTGAGCGAAAAGGAGATGCCTTTGATCGGGGAAAAAGCGATGAGTGATTTGGCGAAGCCGTCCAGCCAGGCGGGGGCTTGCCCTTGCGCGCTTTTGCAGACGAGATCGACGAGAACATGGCCGTCATCGTTTGCAAAAAGGGAGACGTAGCGCAAAGCGCCATGTGGCTGATTCACGTTTTTATAGGCCGGGATCTGCTGCGCGTTTGCTGTCTTGGCGATGCATGTGATGATATCGTTGAGTGGCAAGCGCAGGATGAGGCACTGTTTGAAAGGCAGGACATCATGTGAGCGCGGCTTGTATGAGCCAAGGACGAGCTTTCCGCGTATTTCGGTGACGACGAGGTCTGTGCGATTTCGGTAGCGCAGCGTTTCGTCGGATGTGTGAAATCTGAGCTTTTGGATATACAGGATGCCGGCTTTTTTCAGGGCGTTGAGGACGAGATCGGTCTTGAGTTTTGCCTGAAGCTGTGCGGACATGTGCATGAGCGGGCAGCCGGCACATGCGCCCGCACACGGCCATGCATAGGGGCAAGGGGATTTGACGCGTGCAGGCGAGGGTGCCAGGAGCGCGTCACATCGGCCCCATGCTTTGGGCTCATGGGGGCTTTTGTGTTCCAGATGATATCTGATTTTTTCGCCGATGAGGGCACCGGGTATGGCGACCCGGATGCCGTGTTCATCGATAAGTATGCCGTTGAGATCGCTGTCGAACTCGGTGATGCAGCCTTCCACGTGTGATCCTTAGGTGAGAAAATCGTTGCCTTCCTCATATCTGCGCATGACGCGACCGGCAGCCGAGGCTTCGCTTACGCCAGCGTCATAGAGGATGGTGCTGTTGAGCAGGACGCCCTGTGTGGCGGCCGTGAAGGCGGCAGTGAGGACGGCGTTCTTGATCTCGCCGCCGCTCATTTCAAGGTCAGAGAGCCATTCGTAATCGATCGGTTCTGACGTGACGATCTCTGGCGGGCACATGTATCGCCACAGACGTTCGCGTTCCGGCTTTTTGGGCATCGGGAAATAGACCTTGTATGTGATACGTCGCTCAAAAGCGGGGTCGATGGCATTCTTGAGGTTTGTCGTGAGGATGCTGACGCCTTCGTATCGCTCGACGAGCTGGAGAAGGACGTTGACGCTCATGTTCGAGTATCTGTCGTTTGATTTTGAGACGTTTGATGTACGTTTTGTGAACAGGGAGTCTGCTTCGTCGAACAGGAGGAGTTGCATATCGGGGCGTGCCTGTTCGAATATCGTGGTGAGGTTCTTTTCGGTCTCGCCGATATATTTATCGACCATGTTGGCGATGTTGATGCGCATGAGGGAGAGGCCGAGTTCATGGGCGATGGCTTCGGCGCTGTGTGTTTTTCCTGTGCCGGGTTCGCCGTCGAAGAGGGCGATGACGCCAGTACCACGGCGGATGCGTTTGGAGAGGCCCCATTCGTAAAGGACGCGCCGGCGGTTGAGGGCAGAGCCGATGATCTTCTTGATCTTTTCCATGATATCGTCGCTGACAATGACATCGGAGAGGTCGACTTCCGGGTCAGTCACGAATGCGAGATTGCCGATATTTTTGATGACTTGAACGGCGGCGCATCGTTCGAGCGTGTGGTTGCTGACGGGAATGTCCGTGTTTGTGGCCGCTTCAGTCTGATAGTAGGCGAGTTTTGTGGCCTTCTGGATCTGTATAGGCTGCAAAGCGAGGCGTTGGCTGAGTGCGAGGACATCGACATGCTCATTGTTGAGATGCGGCAGGTGGAGATGCTGAATCCAGAATGCGGCGGCATTGTCTTTGAGATTTGCATCCATCTTGGTTTTGAATGTGATGTACGGTTCGATGGCCGGCACCGTTTTGACCGCAAGCTCGACGCAGAGGGCGCAGATGACGGGGCGCAGGGAGAGCTGTCTGGCGAGTATGGTTGCGGATCGTTCTTCGGTGAGGAGTGGGCCGACATCACGGATGCAGACGATCGCGTTCATCAGTGTTGCGTCGATGAAAACGGCTCTGAGATATTCTTCGCAATCGGCAGGATGCAGGCCGCTGAGCTGTGATCCTTGAACGAGGATGAACGGCCGGGAGAGCTTGGATGCGACGATCTTGATGAAAGTCGCACGTCCGCTGCCGGGCAGACCTTCGACGAGGAAGGCGAGAGACGGGATGAAGTCTAGGTTTTCGCGTTCGAGGTTTGGCTGCTGGTTGGGGAGCGGGCGTTCGAGGTAGTTTCGAACGATATCGATTGTCTTCTGGTGGGCAGGATCAAGGAAGGTGTCTTCGGTGAAGTGCGGATACTGGAGTTCTGCGTACTGCGTGGCTGCAGCCGAGAGCGATCGTATGCCGGCGAAGAGCTTGATGACCTGTTCGGCGATGACGAGTTCGTAGTACAGCGGCTGAGTCGGCGTGTTTGTCGAGATGATCCGGATGAGTCCGGCCGTGACCATCGGCGAGGACGGCGAGATTCGAGACATCACGTGGATGCGTTCAGCCTGAGTGCCGCATATAAAGCGCATGAGCGTGCCGGCGCTCATGAAAATGACGGTTGGCTGATCCCAGGTCGTGCGCAAGGCGGCTTTGAACGTCGGATCGAGTTCGAGCGCGGCCAGAAGCCAGAGCAGGAGCAGGTCGATGTTGTCCAGGCTGTATCGTTCCCGGATCTCGTAATCGCGCAGGACGACATTTTGAGCGCGGGCGGCTTCAAAATCGACTTTCAGGATCTCATCGAAGCGCTCAATAAAGCACATATAGAGCGGTTTGGCATCGGGGCCGCCGAATGCGCCACGGTCGATATAGGCGAGGGAGCGGGCCCAGTCTCCGAGGAGCGTCGTGATACGCGTGGCGTGATTCGTGATGTGCATGAACGCGAGTTCTTGCAGGTCTTCTGAGTCTACGATCAGCGGCGTGATGGGCGGGGTGAAGATATCGAAAATGGCTTCGAGCGCGAGGTCGTTGCTTTCCTGTTCGCCTTCACCAGGCTGTTGCATGACGGGGTGTGGGGCTGGTGGATTCGGTCGGCCGCGGTAGATCGCCGAATGGAGATGCAGCGCCATATCCTGGATCGGTTGCTCGAATATAGGTGTGGATTTCCGGAGCCATTGTGCCAGGGACTCGATGTGTTCCTGGGTGAGCGGTGTGTCGAAGGGCACTGCCATTGGCAGCGCCTTGAGAAAGTCGGGACGGTCGCTTGGGCGGTTATGCGGCTGTATGGCAAGCCGCTGCAGATGGGCGACATGTACAGCTCTGGGGATCTTGACACCGATATTGCGCGCGGGGAGTGTGAGCGCGGGATCGATGTTATCGCGGAAGTAGGCATGAAAGATGGCGCGCGTAAGGTCGTTAGAGAGGATGTTTGGCACGTCCTGGGCGGCATCCAGGCTTTTGGGGATGAATACGGGCAGATGCACCGATGGGCGGCTGGATTTAGGTCGAAAAATGCCGCGTTTGCGCGTGATTCTGGGCATGGTTTCAAGCAGGTCTTCCAGAGCCGGGAACATCGATCCGCTGTGATCCATCGGGCCGTCAGATTCTGTATTTTCCCATGATTCTTCCACAAGCTCTGGCTCTTCCAGTGGTTCTTCCTGAAGCACGATGTCTTCCGCCGGTTCTTGATGAAAATCCTGCGAGACCGTCTCATCACGATCTGCTTGTGGCAGATCATCCGGTTGCGCCTGGGATGCATTGGGCTGGGACTTAGGCTGGATCTGTTTGGGCACGAAGGGGTGCTGCGGCGCGCTGGCTTCTGCATCCAGATCCTTGGGCTGCGTATCTAATGAAGCCTTGCGGCGCGTGATCCCTTTTTTGCGCGTGAGTTTTGCGGGGGCATTGAGCATGTCATCCGCTTGGGAGACGATCGTGTCGGGCGCGTCAGTGGGCGCGACATCCGCTATTTTAGGGCTTGTGCCGTCATCCGTGATGCTCGTGTCTGGCGCGGTCTTAGGCTCTGTCGGCTCTGCCGGTGTCACATTGTCTTTTTTTCTTCGTGTGGCCTTTTTAGGCGTACTGGCCGAAGCCTCGGACGTGCCGGCTTGTGCATCGATATCCTGCTTGGGCATGCCGGTTTTGGGCTCGGGCGATTCAGCTTTGGGTTTTCTGGTGCGTTTCGGCTTCTGCGGGCTCTGGATCTCGTCACGGGCGGCAGATGCTTCGGCAGTTTTGTCCATGGATTCGTCAGATGGGGCAGACACAGTTTTTTTAGTAGCCATTTGAAGACCTCATGAAGCGAAAAAAACAATGAAGGCGCGACAGAATCGCGCCTTGATGGAACAAAGGTGTAAAATTACTTGCGTTCGGTGATGACGAATTCAACGCGTCTGTTGAGGGCGCGTGCTTTTTTAGTCTTAGCAGGGTCGAGCGGTTTGTCCGGACCATAGCCGATCGCGCTCAGGCGCTCAGATGCAACGCCTTTGCTGATGAGGTAATCGACGACGGCCTGGGCTCTCTGTCGGCTGAGAACGATGTTGTGTTCGTATTTGCCCGTGTCGTCCGTGTGTCCTTCGATGGAGACGTGTTTGATATCCGGGTTTGCGAGGATGGAGAGCGCGATCTGGTCGAGCAAAGCGTTGGATTTTTTCTTGATGGTCGCCTTGTTGTTGTCGAAATAGATCTTGTCTTTGATCTCGATCTTGTCTTCGAGAACGAAAACGAGCTGTTTGCCTTTGTCTGGGCAGCCGTCGTCGTCCTTGACCCCGTTGATGATCTCGGGTTCGTTGGGGCACTGGTCGAGGCCGCGGCAGAGGTTGCTATATTTGTCGAGGAGGCCTTGTTCGGCGACCCAAGAATCGCAGATGCCGTCGTGATCGTTATCGGGATCTGGGCAGCCGTCGTCATCCTGGAAGTCGTCGAAGTCTTCCGGCTGATCCGGACATTTGTCGTTTCCGGAGCAGAAATAGAGGTCATAGAGGCCGAGGTCTTCGACGAAAGACGAGCAGATGCCGTCGGCATCGGAATCAGCATTGGGGCAGCCGCTGAAATCGTCAATGCCTTGTAGATCGGGGCATTTGTCGGACATGCGGCATTCGAAGCGGTTGGAGAGGGCGGGATCTTCGATCCACGCATCGCACCAGTGGTCGCCATCGGTATCCGGATTTGGGCATCCGTTGAATTCGTCGATGCCGGTATGATTGGGGCATTCATCCGCGATACGGCAGGCATATTTTTCTGCGATGGCGGGATCGATGACCCACGGATCGCACCAGTGGTCGTTATCGGAATCGGGGACAGGGCAGCCGTTGAAATCGTCAAGCCCTTCGATATCGGGGCATTCGTCGGTGCGTTTGCACGAGAAGAGCGAGGCGAGGTCTTCGCTTTCGATCCAAGGATCGCACCAGCTGTCGTGATCGCTGTCGGGATCGGTGCAGCCGAAGAATTCCTCGGAACCGGCAGTATTGGGGCATTTATCTTTGTAATCGAGGATGCCGTCGCCATCGGTGTCTGTGTGGACTGGGCTGAATTCGAGTCCGAAGAGGACGCGGTATTTGGGGTTCTTGACGGCGTTATCGATGCCGGCGCCTGCGCCTGCGGTGATGTTGAGGCCGATGGGGGTGAGGACTTTGAGGCCGAGCAGATATTCCGCCTGATTCTGATTATCATTGAGCGCCTCTCCGCCCAGCGGCGTCTCGCCGTAGATCTCGCCTTTGAGATCGAACCAGCCGGGAACGACATGGTAGATGAGGCCGAAGCCGTAATTGAACGCGTGTGTATTGGTGTAGTCGATGAAATTGGTCGTGGGGCGGATCGTGAAGCCCGTATTGAGCATCATCTCGACGGGGCCGATCTCGTAATCGAACGTGAGGTAGGGGCGTCCCCAGATCGGATATTCGCCGAGGAGGGCCTCACTTTTGCCAGTGGGCATGGAGATGATCGCGCCGATGCCCATGCCGAAGCCGTGGTATTTTTCGCGCTTGAGAATCGTGCCTTTGACGCGGACCTGCAGGTCACCCATCCAGCCAGTTTCGGCAGCGATGTCATCCCCGTTATTGATCTGGTCTGTCCAGACATTGTTGTATTTTTCGTAGGGGATGAAGGGGGCGGCGATCCCGACTTCGAGGACATCAAGGATACCCAGGGCGACACTGAGGTTCATGGTGACGAGGTGTTCGAGTTTGGCCTCGTCATTGCCGGCATAAAATCTGAGCGGCGTGTTGGCATAATCGTTCATCAAGTTGATGTCGTATTTCAAATGCCCGAGCGTTTTGGAGGATTCGACACTGAACACGCCTTGTGTCCCAGCGATTGAGTAGAACTGGCGGATATCGAAGCCGCCGTCAGCATAAGCCTGTGAGGCGGCGCAGACGGAAAGAAGTGCGGCCATCAGGCAACGGGTCAGATTTTTTTTCATGCGTATCTCCTCTTGGGTAAACCGAGATAAAAAGACACGTTACTATACCCGAAAAGCAAGAATAAGACTACTTTTTAATGCAGTCGTGCAACGCGTTGGAGGCATCCGGAACGAGCGAGTCCTGAATGGCGAAGGTGACGGCATTTGGCTGGATGAACACGGCGAGCGGGTCGATATGACGCTCCGTGAGCTTTGCCTGCAGCTTGGCGATCATGGCGGGCGAGCGTCCGAGGTCGTGCCCGACAGCGGTGACATTCTTGACATCGGAGCGGGCGATGCCGTGGGCATGGCGCGTGAGCGCGGACTTGACGGCGTCTTCGTCGGGGCAGTTCCAGATATCGATGAGCGCGATGGCGTGTCCTGCCGTGACGGCCATATCCATGAGCTTGATATGTTCGCAGTGGTTGAGGGCGTCGAGCCAGGCCTGGAGAGAATCGGTGTCGAGCGAAGCGAAGAGGGTCTTTTTTGCCGTGACGATCGCGAGCGGTCGGAGTTCGGCCTGTTCGAGGGCGTAATCCGGCCAGCCGTCTGGACGTATATAGGTGCCGGTGGATGAAGCGTCGTGAGACTTTTTGGCGTAGAGCGCGATCTGGTGTTTGTGCGCGTATAGGATGGCCTCGTCATGGAGGACTTTTGCGCCGTGCTGAGCCATTTCGAGCATTTCTGCGCTTGAGAGCTGATCGAGCTTCTGCGCGGAGAGGACGACTTTGGGGTCGGCGGTATAGACGCCGTCGACGTCGCTGTAGATCTCGCAAGCCTGTGCCGAGAGCGCGCCGGCGAGCGCGATCGCGGTCATGTCGGAACCGCCGCGTCCGAGCGTGGTGATTTCGTTTTTGTAGCTAGTGCCTTGGAAGCCGGCGACGATGACGATTTTCCCGCGTTCAAGCTCGTCCTGGATGCGGTATGGCCTCACGGAGATGATGCGTGCATTGGAGTGCGAGTCGTTGGTGACGATGCCGGACTGGCTGCCCGTGAAGCTGATGGACATGGCGCCGTGTTTCTGTATCGCGATCGAGAGCAGCGCCATCGTGGTGCGCTCGCCGGTGCTCAGGAGCATGTCGAGTTCGCGGGCCGGGGGTTCTGGCGTGATCTGCCGCGCGCGCTTGAGGAGTTCGTCTGTGGCGTTGCCCATGGCGGAGACGACGACGACGATGCCGAAGCCTTCGGCCTGTTTCTGGACGACGCGTTGCGCGATGGCTTCAAGTTTTTCGAGTGTGGCGACGGAGCTGCCGCCGTATTTCTGTATGATGACCGGTCTTGTGTTCATGAATGCGCTCCCGGAAGAGGTGCGAAGCACGCGCGGCGCGTATTGCCGCAGGCAATAGCGGCGCGAAAAAAAAGGCCGGCGTATTTTGCTGCAAGCAAAAAAGCCGGCCCTGACAAAGACGAATCAGTTTCTGGTGAGTATATGCGTCCGACCGCAGCGCGGGCATTGAACATCAAGCGTCTGCGTGCCGTTCCAGAGCTCTTCTTTCTGGTCAGCCGGCAGGTTGTCGATCATGGCGCGTATTTTTTCGATATCGCAGCTGCACCCGTAGAAGAAGACGGCCTCGTGCATGAGTTTGAGATCGCCGAGCATGGTTCCGATGGGCGTGCCTTTTGCGGCGGCGAACTGAGCCTTGATGCGGCGTGCGGTGTCGGAAAGGCTGTCGTCTGCGGTCTGGGGGGCAGGCTGAGCGTCAGCGTCTTCACGGATGAGCTCATGGAAGAGGGCGAGGAGGTCATTTTCCGGGAGGTTTTTGACGATATCCCACTCGGCATCGGGGGTGCTGAGAGCCATGACGGCCTCGGAGCCTTTGATGGCGATGCGTGCGGGGAGCTGCTCGGATTCGTCGAAGTACTGTTCGACGAGGAAATGCGTGGACTCGGCGCAGGGGATGAGCGATGACTGCCGGACGGGGGCGTTGGGGGAGACGCGCTGGACGGCGAAGCCGCCGATGGGATCTTTTGCCGTGTCTGGCGGGAGGCGCGTGAAGCGCGCGCAGACCATGCCCTCTGGCTCGACGGCGCAGAAAATGCCCCACGGACGGAGCGGGAGTCGGATAGTCCAGCCCCATGCATCGCGATCGACCTGGGCTTCAGCGGCGAGTGTCGCGGCGGCGATCAGGTCGTCGACTTCGCGCTGTTCGGCGGCGGTAAGCATGTGCTGCGCCATGGCGCAGGTCTCGAAATATTTGGCGCGAGAGGCAAACAGCTGATCAAGGGCGGATGTGTAAACCCAGGAGATCTTTTTGTCTTCCCAGAGAAAACGCCGATACAACGCAAGTGGTCTGTCCATAAACTGATGCGATTGCCTTTATGAGTAGGGTCAGCCTGCCGGGCTCAGGCGGAAGAAGTTTGGGGCTGAAATGAGAAGGAGTTTAGAGAAAGGGTGTATAGGAGGGATAATTTGGAATGGAAAAATTGGAAGGCTTACTGACTTCTCCCGCCTCAGACCGGCAAATTGACAAAGATAGGCGGCACAAAGCCGCAACATTTTGCAGAATACACGATGCGCGTTGAAAAGGCAAGACCAAATGGGGGGCAGCCCATAGGCGCTGTGACAGCTCAAGAACAGCGATCGCGCCAAATCCGCTGCCATAGGGCAGCCCATAGGCGCTGTGACAGCTCAGCCCATAGAATTTTCTGAAGTACTATGGGCCATTGTGGACAAGGCAGTAGGAAGTCGTTGTAGGCAGTAGTTAGCTGCACAAGGATTCTGTAAACTGTCCCCTTGACTTAGACACGGGAGCTGGTCGGCATCCCTGTTCAATGGACAGATTGATTTAGGGGGCATCCCTTGGTAATGGACACTTGAAGTGTACCCCGTGTCTAGGACACTTTGGGGTTAGGTGTTAGGTGTGACTTTTTAGTGGGCTTATTTCGCCTATGCGGCGGGCTGGGGGCGTTCGATTGTGAACGCAGCAACCTAAACCTCTGCACGCTTATGGGCATGATCGGGATTCCCGAACGTCTCATCGTCCGGGGTTCGACGTTCGGAAGCCGGCAGCGTGTCGGCTGTACTGAAGACGATTTGTAGTTATGTATGCCGATGCTTACGAGGACTATATCCAGGCTTGTAGAAAAGAGCCAAATGTTTTGTATGTGGCGTTTTATATATAATATAATTTCTATATAAATATAATGTTAGAACGGGGGGCTTGCGATAAATGGCTTGTTTGTTGTGTGTGATAAACGGTGTTACCTGCAACCACATGTGTTAAAATGTCGTTGTTTTGGCTGCCAAGTTCCATGCTTGACAATATATATTTGTCGGTCTAAAGACCGTGAGCTTGCGCATTGAGAGACTGTCTCGCGTCGGCATGGACATCTTTTGGAGAGTGAAGTTATGAAGACATCGAAGTTTTGGCTTTATGCTGGTTTGTTCTGCGCGACAGGGCTGTTTGGTTGCGTTGAGCCTAAGGTTACGAACGATAATTCGTGCGATCCATCAAGTTATAAGGTCTCGTGTTCAAACGGCATGAAGCTTTTCTGCAATTCGATGCATGAGCTTGATGTCGAATTCTGCACATGCAATGCCGAAGGGACTGGCTGCGACGTGACGCCGCCGAAGGGGAACTGTGATCCTCTGACCTATGTCCCGAGCTGCGTGGGGGCTTCGAGGATCACGTGTGTTGGCGGCTCATACTCTGCTGAACTCTGCCCGAATGGGTGTTCAAATGGCGCTTGTCTGCCCGCTGGCGAGACCAAGCAGTGCGATCCGGCGACATTCAAGGCCTCGTGCGCCAACGGTGTGTTGATGAGCTGCGATGCCAATGGGAATTATAAAACTGAGACGTGTTCGAATGGCTGCAATGCTGCAGGAAATGCTTGCGGCGGCACGATACCTGAGCCTACGACGTGCCCGAATGGCACTGGCTCCAAAAAGCCTGGCGACACCTATAATCAGTATGTCTATACCGGGTGCGCCTGTGACGAGAACACCTATCAGAAGCGATGCGATACGAAGGATGGCGTGTCGGTTGCCTATACCTGCTATAAGGGCGATGAGGAATATCTGCCGTGCGACCAGTGCCGCATAGAGAATAACCGTTATGAATGTGGTGGCAGCACGCCTGTCACGCTTGAGCGCGGCAACGTCACGCCTGTCAATACGGAGTATGCAGAACTCGGCATCAATAAAGAAAAGACGGATATGATGACGCTCGAAAAATCTGGTGACGAGCAGGTCATCCATACGGGCGACAAGTTCACGACGGAAGCATGTGCGGCGCTGCCTGCCGCCGGCTCGAATGTTTGCTCGCGCACGGGATCTTCGAACTCCAAATATGTCATTCAGGGCGACATTCTGACCAAAGACAAGATTTATACAGGTGGTTCTGTCGTCGTTGAGGGCAATAAAATTACGTATGTCGGCTGCAGCCCCGATACTTCGAATGCCACGGTCATCACATGTCCGAATGCTGTTGTCAGCGCCGGTCTGATCAATGCCCACGAGCACATCACCTACGATAATGCACAGCCCAACCCAAAGGGGTGGGGCGCGGAACGCTACGAGCACCGCAACCATTGGCGCAAAGGCATTGCTGGCCACACCAAGGTGCCCGGAGATCAGACTGGCTCACCTGAAGTCGCGGAGCTTCGCCACATGATGGGTGGTGCAACCTCTGTTTTCGGTTCAGGTCAATATAAGGATGCGCTTCTCCGCAATGTCGACAAGGCCAAGATTGAGGGCAATACCAAAGGATATCCCGAGTATCAGACATTCCCGGTCGGCGACAGCGGCGGATCAGTCTGCAATGAATCGACGACGGCATGCGGATGTGACAAATATAAATATACCATAAATAAAAATTATTATTTTGGCCCGCATATCGGCGAGGGCATCAACGATTACGGCATCAATGAGTTCATGTGTCTGCAGCAGCAGGGGCTGTTCTCCGAGAAACTCGCGGTCATTCACGGCGTGGCGGCAACGCCCGCGATTATTCGCGACCTTGCAAAGGCTAAATCGTCGCTGATTTGGTCGCCGCGTTCCAATGTTTCGCTGTATGGCGACACGGCGCGCGTGACGGTTTATGACAACATGGGCGTGAACATCGCGCTCGGTACGGACTGGATTTACTCGGGTTCCGGCAACATGCTCCGCGAATATCAGTGCGCGGATTTCCTCAATGCCTATTACTATGACCATCATTTCTCGGATTATGACCTTTGGATGATGGGCACTTGGAATGCGGCAGTCGCGCTTGGCCTTGATCCGGTTATCGGTGACCTTGCTGTCGGCAAGATGGCGGATATCGCAGTCTTCGCCAAAAATAACCGCTCGGAACACCGCGCAGTTCTCGAGGCTGAAAACAAGGATGTCACGCTTGTGATGATCGACGGCAAGCTCGCGATGGGCGATGCCAATATCATGACGAGCGGCGTGGCCGTGACTGTTGACAAGGTCGCCAAAAAAGTCGACACCAAAGCGACTGGAGCTACGGAGGACTTTACGGCGATCAATAAGAAAGCCAAATACGGTCTTTACTTTGAAGGCCTGCCGGAGAACGAGCCGACCTGTGTGCCGATGCGCACACGCGCGAGTGACACGACCTCAAAGGGCACGACGCTGTATGATGGCGAGTATTCCGATCCGAAAGATCAGGACGGCGACGGCATTCCCGATGCAGTTGATAATTGCCCGACGATCTTCAACCCTGTCCGTCCCGAAGACAAGGACAAGAGCAATAAACTTGGACAGGGCGACTGGGATGGTGACGGCATCGGTGACGTGTGCGATACCACCCCGATTGGGTGATTTTTATGGGGGCGAGCCTATGCGCCGATCGCGCATACGGCTCGCGAGAGACGTGTCGCGACACGTCTGCATGGCGCGCCTATCGCCGTTGGCGATACGGCGCTTTTTTTGGCGCGCCTATCGCCGTTGGCGATACGGC
>JAFZFY010000121.1 GCA_017555665.1 Pseudomonadota bacterium
TAAGATTAAATATACCGTTCATATACTCATCTAAACCTATACCTAAATAAAAGAGCTCTTGCATCATATCTAAAAGATTTTCTTCATCTTCGAAAGTCTTTAATGTATTGGCGTACAGCATTTTCTTAGCAAGTAAAAACTCTCTATTCGTAAAAATATCTTTAGAAAATCAGCGTGTTGCGTTTTATGCCAAGAATGCGAAGCAGAATGTCAGCATGGTAGTCTAAGTATGAACAACGGCAGAGTAATAGTGAAAGATAACTGCATACAATGTGGCAACTGCCATAAACCCGAGTTAGGATGTATCCTATATAAATCCCTCGTAATACCCAAAGGAGACAACATGGCTAAGACAGGTATCGATTGTTATCAAGATCATGCCCCGAGAAAAGAATGGCTAGAAGATTTCTTTAGCGATCCACAAGATTTTCTTCTAAATTATACACTCGGCTCTGGAATGATTAAAAGCTTTCGAAAATTTCTTACTGATGTTTTAATAATCCCAGAGCGTTCAAAAGACAGAACTGAGATCACAGAAACCGGAAAACTAATCATAAGACTAGGATTACGTGAAAGTACAGCTTGGGGTATCATGTTAATCAATGGTTGCTATTCAACGGTATTAAACTGGTTTGTAAAAAATGTAAAACCAAATTTATCGTATACCATTGATATGTTAAATGATGCTATTATCGCAGAATACCCTAAAGCAAGGAAAAACCGTGTTCCGCGCGTATACAAGCAAATTCTCTCCCTCCCATTTGGCACTAAACTTGGTTTTGGAAAAGTAACAGAAGAAGGTAAGGAGACGTATTTTCAACGCAGTACATGGTCAGATCCCGAACCATTAGTCATTTTATACGCTCTATACAAATTCGCTGTCGCATGCGGTGACTATTACGAATTCACATTAACAAGACTTTTAGATCACGACATAGACAGCGATGGAGTGAGCCCGACAGAAATATTCTGTCTGGAGCGCGAGACAATGGTCCCGATTTTAAAGGGTCTGGCAATCAATTATCCAGAATATATATCAGTGACGTTCACACACGATTTGGATGCGATATCGCTCAACCGCGAGAAAGCGCCGATCGATGTATTGAAGCTAATTACCGACGAAAGGTGAGTCCTTGGGGGTAGCGGCGTATGCGCATAGCCGCAGGCGAGCACATAGACGCGTAGGGGCGTCCCCCCTTCAAAATTAGTGAATATTAAATAACGATCACATTAAGCAACACGAAGCACGCATAGGAGCAAACATCATGGTGAATCATTTTGGCAAATACAACGATTACTTCGATATCGACAGCGAATATTTTCCGCAGGTGAACCGGCAGATCATCGAGGAGAATCCGGATCTGTGGCTTAAATATTATCCGCACGAATCGTTTGTGAAACTAATCGAAGCGACGGTGCGCGTGTTGAATCGCAGCGAAAAGAAGGCACTGTGGGTTGAGGGTGCGTATGGTACGGGCAAATCGCATGCAGTGCTGACGCTCAAGAAGCTAATCGATGCAGATGATGCGGCAGCGCAGAAATATTTTGGGCAGAATGACGACTTGCTGAGTGCAGATTTGTTCCAGAAGTTTGTGTCTATGCGGCGGCAGGGTGGTCGAATTTTGACGGTTCATCGCTATGGTTCTTCAGATATTCGTTCGGATGATGATTTGAACATGGCGGTTTATCAGAGTCTAGTGGAGGCGCTGGCGCGACACCCGGATTTGCGTAATCCACAAGCGAGTTTTAAGGATGGCGTAATCGAATGGCTGAAAACTCCACGAAACAGACGATATTTGGGCGATTTGCTTGTGGAGTATCGCGACAAAGTAAAGCTGAACGGCGCCAATGTCGATGAAGTCGAGCGGTTGTTGACGACGGCGCGTGGCGAGGCACTTGAGAGTGTGCTTAGAGAGCTGATGATCATCGGGCGAGAGGCGAATATTGGGATATTCAAGCTCGACAAAGAGCAGCTGCTTGGATGGATCGGGGATATCATTCGCGAAAATCACCTACGCATCTTATTTGTGTGGGATGAGTTTTCGGAGTTTTTTAAGAATAATATGCGTTCGATGACAGGATTCCAGCGTTTTGCGGATTTCGCCGGCGAACAACCGTTTTATATGTTGATCGTGACACATCACACGGCAAATCTGTTTTCGTCCGATAGAGATGCACGAAAGATATTTGACCGTTTTGTGCGCGTGTCGATTGAACTTCCGCCGCACATGGGGTTCAAATTGATTGGAAAGGCATTGCAGCGGAACAAGGCTTATGCGAAAGACTGGGAAGAATTACAGAGCGATCAGCGCAGCAATACAAAATTGTCGCGCAATGCGGTGATGAAATATGCCAAAGTCGATGACGACGATTTGAGAAGTATTCTTCCAATTCATCCTTACACGGCTGTTGTATTGAAAGAGATTTCGGCAGCATTTGCGTCGAATCAGCGCAGCATGTTCGACTTTATATAGAATGACAGTGATCCGAACACACAGGGCTTCAAATGGTTTATACAGAATTTTGGGCCGATGGACGATACGCCGCTGTTTATGATCGATATGCTGTGGAGTTTCTTCTATGAGCGCAACCGCATGTCACTCGAAGGGAATATTCGCAATATTCTGGATTATTATACAAAAGTGCGCGTACCGGATGTAAATGAGCAGCGCGTATTGAAGACGGTTTTAATCCTTCAGGCCATTGCAGAACAGACAAATGCGAGTACCAAAGATATGCGCGGCGCAAATGCGATCTTCATTCCGACGCTTGAAAATATCCGCATGGCATTTGAAAATGATGACAGTCTTGGACCAGATAGGGCGCAATCGACACTCGAATCGCTGGTGCGAAAACAGATTATCTACAAGAAGACTGAAAACCGCGTCGATGTCTATAACGCCATGATGATGGCGTTAAATAACGACGAATTCGACAAGATGAAGCGCGATGCATTGGAAAAATTCCAAACTGAACATATATTGCCAGAAGAGAAGGATTTTGCATTACAATCGAA
>JAFZFY010000122.1 GCA_017555665.1 Pseudomonadota bacterium
CAATACGCCGCTACCCCCTCTGCATGAGGCTTCGCGGCGCGCGATGCGCGCCGTGTGTACGGGCGTGACGCGCGCTCAGATGACCGTCCCCGCGGCATCTGCGGCGATCGCGGGCTGCCGTGACACTGGCGCGGCTGCGGCCTCAGACGCGCTGCCGGACTCCCGCAAAAAAATATTAGACATAAAAATGTGGGCATTGTGTGCTTTGACAAAGTGGTTTTATGTGTGATAAGTAGGCGGCGGTTTGGCTTGTGCTTATGGAAAACGAGCAGGAGATAGGATGATTACCATACAGTGTTTGGCCTTCGAGAGTCCGGCGCTAGATCTCGACGTCACGATGTTTATCCAGCTTGGCATATTCGTGCTTCTGATGCTGGCCCTGAACAAGTACGTCCTGAAGCCGTACTTCAAGGCTTATGACAAACGATATGCGATGACGGAAGGCGCGCGCGAGGATGCCAAAGCGCTCCAGAAAAAAGCGAGCGCGTCGCTGAGCGAATATGAGGGCGAGCGCCAGAAGGTGTACGCGGAAGTCGAGGCGGAGCGCAAGCATAAGATCGCGGAGGCGAACGAGGCGGCATCGAAGGTCGTGGATGCGGCGCGCGCAAAGATCCAGGAAGATCTTGCGGCAAAGCAGCGCGAATTGGATCTTGAGCTTGAAACGGCACGCAGGAATGCGTCGCCCGAAATCGATGCGATCTCGCGTCAGATCGCAGACAGGATATTGGTGTAGCCATGGCAGAAGAAGAGGTGAAATCAGGCAACCGCGGCCTGAAAGCGAAGATCTGCATCGTCCTGATCCTCGCATGTTTCGTGGCACATTACGTGATCACGGGCACCGGCATGCTCGAAGGGCAGAGCGAGACGGTCAAGTTTTTTGTGGAGAAGTTCCTCCCGCAGTGCGGCAACTCGGGAATCGTGTTCCTGCTTCTCTGGTGGTTTGGCGCGCCGATGGCCGCGAAATTCGTGGCTGACCGCAAGAAAACGATCGAGCATGATATCGACGAGAGCATGAAGGCCAAAGAGGCAGCCGAGGCTTCGTACAAAGAGACCGAGCTCAAGCTCGCGCACCTGAACTCCGAAAAGGAACAGATGCGCCGCAGCTACGAGGAGTCGGCAGAAGAGGAAAGCGCGCGCCTTGAGGAAGAGGCAAAGCGCACGGCGGAGCGGCTTGAAAAAGACGCGGCAGCCGCGTTCGAGCTTCAGGCGGGGCTTGCGAAGCGACAGTTTGAAGCGGATATGATGGGGCAGGCGCTTGACCGCGCGCGCGAAGAAATCGTGCGCCGCGTCTCGGCAGACAGCGCGCTTCGCGACCGTCTGATCGATCAGAGCATCGCTTCGCTGAAAATCTAGGCCCGTGTCGGAGGGAAAATGAGTTCGAATACAACAGCGCAGAAGTATGCGGAAGCGCTATTTGGTATAGGCAAGAGCAGCGGGAAGCTCGCGGTCTTTCAGGCAAATGCTGAAGATTTCTCGAAGATCCTCGAAAACGCAAAAGATCTCAAGACGGCATTGTCTCACCCGAATATTCGCCGTGTCCAGCGCAAGGCGATCCTCGACGGGATCCTCTCGGGGTGCAGCTATGACCCCGTGTTCGCGAACTTTCTCCGCCTGGTCGTCGACCGGGGAAGGATCCAGTATTTCAGCAAGATCGTGGCGAGTTTTGCAAAGCTCCGCGATGAGGCGGACGGGCGCGTCCGCGGCGTCGTCTATGTCGCCGCGCCGATGAACGCGTCGCAGCGCGAACGCCTGCGCCAGAAAGTGCAGCAGAGCCTCGGCAAGGAAGTCGTCATCGAGGAACGCATCGATCCCGATATCATCGGCGGCCTGCGCCTCGAAGTCGACGGGCGCGTCTATGACAGCTCGCTGCAGCGCCACCTGGAACGCATGCGAGAGGCAATGCTTGAACGCTCGGAACTCTGAGCGGTTACGGTAGGTTTTTTAACGCGGGGATTCCGTCTCGGGGTCTCGAAACATAACTTAAGGAAAAGCGGATGGCTATCAATATTGAAGAAATCAGTCAGATAATCCGTAAACAGGTCGAGGATTACGATCGTCAGATCGAGGTGTCGGAATCTGGCACGGTCATAACGAGCAGCGACGGTACGGCGCGTGTATTTGGCCTTGAGAACGCGATGCAGGGCGAGCTTCTTGCATTTCCGCACGACGTTTTCGGCCTTGTGCTCAACCTCGAAGAGGACAACGTGGGCTGCGCGCTTCTCGGCGACGCGCACCTGATCTGCGAAGGCGACGTCGTTCGCCGCACGGGCAAGATCGCATCAGTTCCGGTCGGCGAAGGCCTTATCGGACGCGTCGTGAACGCGCTCGGCCAGCCGATCGACGGCCTCGGCCCCATCACCGCGACCGAGACACGCCCGGTCGATATCAAGGCGCCCGGCATCATTCAGCGTCAGAGCGTTTATGAACCGCTGCAGACCGGCCTCAAGGCGCTTGACGCGCTCGTCCCCGTCGGCCGCGGCCAGCGCGAGCTGATCATCGGCGACCGCAAGACCGGAAAGACCGCCGTCGCGATCGACGCGATCATCAATCAGAAAGATACCGATGTTTACTGCATCTATGTCGCGATCGGGCAGAAACAGTCCACCGTCGCGCAGGTCGTCGAGACACTCCGCAAGCATGACGCGATGAAATACACGATCGTCGTCAGCGCGACGGCTTCCGAATCTGCGCCGCTCCAGTACCTCGTGCCTTATGTCGGCTGCACGATGGGCGAGTATTTCCGCGATAACGGCAAGCACGTGCTCGTGATTTACGATGACCTCTCCAAGCAGGCTGTCGCTTATCGCCAGCTCGCGCTTCTCCTTCGCCGTCCGCCTGGGCGCGAAGCTTATCCCGGCGACGTTTTCTATCTCCATAGCCGCCTTCTCGAACGCGCCGCAAAGATGCGCGAAGACTGGATCATCGTCTCCTCTGGCGCGCCCGAAGGGACGGATACCGGTGTCGACGGCAAGGTCTATCCCGGCGAGAGAGGCAAAGAGGAGGCCGAGGAGGAAGCGGCGCGTCGCGGTTCCACTTACAAGGTCGTGCGTCATCCGAAATCCGGCGGCTCCCTGACCGCGCTCCCGATCATCGAGACGCAGGCCGGCGACGTTTCGGCGTATATCCCGACAAACGTGATCTCGATCACCGACGGCCAGATCTTCCTTGATACGGATCTCTTCAACGCCGGCACGCGCCCCGCGATCAACGTCGGCATCTCGGTCAGCCGTGTCGGCGGCGCCGCACAGGTCAAGGCCATGAAACAGGTCGCAGGCACGCTCCGTCTCGACCTCTCGACATATCGCGAACTCGAATCGTTCGCCCAGTTCGGCTCGGATCTCGATGCCGTGACGCAGGCGACACTCGCCCGCGGCGAGCGCCTCACCGAGATCCTCAAGCAGGGGCAGTATGTGCCGATGCCCGTCGAGAAGCAGATCATGTCGATCTATGCCGCGACGAACAACTGGCTCAAAGAGTATCCGCTCAGCGTCGTGCGCCGTTATGAGTCCGAGATGCTCACCTATGTCGAGACGAATCACGCCGATATCCTGTCAGATATCCGCAGCAAGAAAAAGCTCGATGACGATCTGAAGGCGCGCATGGACAAGGCGCTTGAATCGTTCAAGGCTTCGTTCGATCCATCGAAAAAGAAATAAGCTCGCTGGCATCCCCCGGGATGCCGGTCAGGATTGAGGAAACGGAAAATGGCGAATCTCAAGCAGATCCGTAAGCATATCGCGAGCGTCCAGAATACCGGCAAGATCACGAAAGCGATGAAGATGGTGGCGGTATCGAAGCTTCGCAAGTCGCAGGCCGCCGTCGTGGCGACACGTCCGTATGTGAATGAGCTGATCAACGTGATCGAGCATCTGGTTGCAAAGTCAGAAGGGGCGACACACCCGCTTCTCCGCAATCCGGATGTGAAAAAGCGTGCGGTTCTGATCGTGGTGTCGGGCGATAAAGGGCTCTGCGGCGCTTACAATCACAACATAGTGAAAAGTGCCAAGAAATTTGTGGCAGAACGGGGCAGCAAGCATGACCTGATCCGCCTGATATTTGTTGGCCGCAAGGCGTATGAAGCGATGCGCCATGTCGAGGGCGAGAACGTTGAGAAGATACTCGTCGAGGGCGGCTGGGACCGCAGTGCTTCGGAAGTGGCACTTGAGATCAGCAAGAGCCTCTGCGAGGAGTTCTCGGAGGAAAAGATCGACGAAGTGTATATCCTCTACACGGTGTTCAAGAGCGCGATCGCGCAGAGCGTCGTTCTGGACGGCGTCCTCCCGCTTCAGTCGATCATCACGAACTGCGATGCGGACGGCAAGGCGCTTTTCTCGGCAGAGGAACAGGCGATGCTTGACGATACGAGCTATATCTACGAGCCGTCGAATCACGAGATATTGGATATCCTTCTGCCGCGCGCGGTCGCGATCCACGTGCAGCGCAGCCTTCTCGAAGGCTTGGCAAGCGAGAACGGCGCGCGCATGACGGCGATGGATAACGCGGCGCGAAACGCGACAGAGATGATCGGGCGTCTGACGCTCCAGTTCAACCGTGCCCGTCAGGCCGCGATCACGACCGAGCTCAACGAGGTCGTGAGCGGTGCGGAAGCATTATAATCTAGACAGTCTTTAATTTATGGAGAGGGAGTTCACATGAGCCCGAATAAGAGTAACGGCAAAATTCTTCAGGTCATTGGGCCGGTCGTCGACGTCGCGTTTGACGGCGATCTTCCGGAGATTTATACGGCGCTTCGCGTATCGAATCCGTCGATCAGCAAGAAAGAGGGCAACCTCGTTCTCGAAGTGGCGCAGCATATCGGTGAACATGTGGTGCGCTGCATCGCGATGGACTCGACGGACGGTCTCGTCCGCAATATGCCCGTCGTGAACACGGGACGCGGCATCACGGTGCCTGTCGGCAAAGAAGTCCTTGGCCGTATCATCAACGTGATCGGCGACCCCGTCGACGAGCGCGGCGATGTGAAGGCGGACGAAGCGTGGGAAATTCACCGCGCGATTCCGAGCTTCGAGGAGCAGGCTGTCTCCGTCGAGAACTTTGAAACGGGCATCAAGGTCGTCGACCTCCTCGCGCCGTATGCAAAGGGCGGCAAGATCGGTCTGTTCGGCGGCGCAGGCGTCGGCAAGACGGTCTTCATCATGGAGCTGATCAACAACGTCGCCATGAAGCACGGCGGTTACTCGGTATTCGCCGGCGTGGGCGAGCGCACGCGTGAAGGCAATGACCTCTACTGGGAAATGGTCGAGGCGGGCGTTATCGATCTCGATGATCAGGACAAATCAAAGGTCGCCCTCGTTTACGGCCAGATGAATGAGCCGCCTGGGGCCCGTGCGCGTGTGGCGCTTTCCGGCCTGACCGTCGCGGAATATTTCCGCGAAGTGAATCATCAGGACGTGCTCCTCTTCGTCGATAACATCTTCCGTTTCACGCAGGCTGGTTCCGAAGTATCGGCACTTCTGGGGCGAATCCCGAGCGCCGTGGGTTATCAGCCGACGCTTTCGACCGAGATGGGCGAGCTTCAGGAACGCATCACCTCGACAAAGAATGGCTCGATCACGTCTGTCCAGGCGATTTACGTGCCCGCCGACGACTTGACGGACCCTGCGCCTGCCACGACGTTCGCGCATCTCGATGCGACGACGGTTCTTTCGCGTCAGCTCGCCAGCGCGGGCATCTATCCCGCCGTGGATCCGCTCGCCTCGACGAGCACGCTGCTCGACCCTCTGGTCGTCGGCGAGGAGCATTACAACGTCGCTCGCCGCGTGCAGGCGACGCTCCAGAGGTATTCCGAGCTCCAGGATATCATCGCGATCCTCGGCATGGATGAGCTTTCGGAAGAAGACCGCCTGACGGTCAACCGCGCACGTAAGATCCGTTACTTCCTGTCGCAGCCGTTCTTCGTCGGTGAGAAATTCACGGGCATGGCCGGCCGTTATGTGGAACTCAAGGACACGATCCGCAGCTTTGACGAGCTCCTTTCCGGCAAGTATGACGACCTTCCGGAAGCGGCGTTCCACATGGTTGGCAATATCGACGACGCAGTTGAAAAAGCAGAGAAACTCCGCAAGGGTGTATAAATGTCAGACCGACTTGATGTGAGAATAATTACGCCGGACCGGGTTGTTTACAGGAGCAGCTCGGATTCGTTGATCATACCGGGCACGATGGGCGAGATGGAGGTGCTTCCAGGTCACGTCGCGCTGTTTTCGACGGTGAAGCCGGGAGAGATTCGTATCAAGGAAGGCGACCAGGATCTCGTGTATGCATGCGGTGCTGGCCTGCTCGAAGTGTGTGCGGATCGCGTGACTTTGCTTGTCGACTCTGCGGCAGGCAGCCGCGAGATCGATCCGCGGGAAGCGGCGAAGCTCGTCGCGGAAGCGGAAGACAAGCTGAAGAATCTCTCGAGCGAGGACGAGGAGCAGCGGTTTGCGTTCGAGACGCAGCTCGCGGCGGCAAAAGCTCGCATCGAGGTGTATGAGCGCACATCAGGCGAACATGTGCCGCAGCACGGGTTTTCGCGCATCAGCATGGAACCGGTCAAGAAAGATGCGGGGGAATCGTCGGCCGAATAAGGCTGCCGTTTGCCCCGGACGGCGGATGTCTTTGAGGGCATCCGTCTTTTTAGGCTGTGTATGGCCAGGGTGGGGGTATCAGAGAGGCGTTCTTCGGAGCGTCGTTGCCGGGTGTGGGCGTGGAAGTGTCCGATGCAGGCGTTTCCCCCCGCGCACCACTCTGGGGGTACAGAGCCTTTTTTTATCGCAGGCTGATCGTCGCATGGCAGTCATGCGCGGGCGTATCGCGAAGCGGAGCCCGCGCG
>JAFZFY010000123.1 GCA_017555665.1 Pseudomonadota bacterium
AGTGAATAGTTGGTGCGTGACCGAGGATTTGCGCTAAGGCGCATGGGGGCAATATGCGGTGAAATATGCGGGGTGCACGTTTGTATATGTATTGATTTGTCATGGACAGGTGAACTTGTACTATGATAAGGTAAAGAAAACTGGTAATCTGAATGAGCAGGGCTTGTGAGCCCGTTTTTTATTTAGGGGAGACTTATGGCCGGTTTTGTCCATCTACATGTGCATACGCAATACAGCATTCTCGACGGCGCGATCCGCCTTGGAAATGACCATCACCTGCCCGTGCCTGACCTCATTTCTGAGATCGCGCAGCGCCCGGTCAAGGCGGTTGCGCTCACCGATCACGGCGTGATGCACGGCATCGTCGATTTCATCGACCGCTCGAAAAAAGCCGGTATCAAGCCGATTGTCGGATGCGAATTCAACGTGAGCCGGATGCATCCCGACAATCCCGAAAAGATATATCACCTGACGGGGATCTGCCGGACGAACCGTGGGTATCTGAACGCGCTCGAGATCCTGTCGAAAGCAAATATCGAGAATTACGATGAGGTCAAGGGCTTCGGGACGATCAAGTTCGATTGGCTGCGCGAGCACGCCGAAGGCCTGACGATTCTGAGCGGCGATCTGGGCAGCGAGCTTGCCCAGACCGTCATGCGAAAAGGCGATGTCGAGGGCGTCCTCAAGACGATGATCGACACGTTCGATCCGGGAAATTTCTATCTGGAGATCATGCAGAATTCGTTTGAGCCGCAGAAGATGGTCAACGAATGTTACAAGCAGCTGTCCAGGAAGTTCGACATCCCGCTCGTCGCCACGAATGACGTGCACTATATCCGCAAGGAAGAGGCGCTGGCGCATGCCGTGCTTGTCTGCATGGCGCTCGAAAAACGCGTGGATATCGAGACATTGAAAGAATATGTCGTCGATGACTTCTATCTGAAGACCGACGAGGAGATGTACGAGGCGTTCAAGGATGTGCCGGAAGCCTGCGAGAACACGTTGAGGATCGCGGCGGATGCCGACGCGAATGTGCGCCTGGGGCCGGCATTTCTGCCGCAGTTCCACACGCCGAAAGAATTTCTCGAATCGAATCACATCGAGGATCCGAAAAACGGCGTGCACGAGTATTTCAAGGAGGTGGCGCGTTCCGGTCTGGTCAAGCGCCTTCAGAAATTCCGCGAGGCGGGCAAGATCGTCGATGAAGATCTGTACTGGAAGCGTCTGGAGCGCGAGATCTCGGTCATCACGCAGATGGACTTTCCGGGGTACTTCCTGATCGTGTGGGACTTCATCCATTGGTCGAAGACGCACGGCATTCCGGTCGGCCCGGGGCGTGGTTCCGGCGCGGGCTCGCTGGTCGCGTACTCGATGACGATCACGGATATCGACCCGATGCCGTTCTCGCTGCTGTTCGAGCGTTTCTTGAACCCCGAACGCGTGTCGATGCCGGACTTTGACGTTGACTTCTGCATGGATCGCCGCACCGAGACGATCGATTATGTGCGCAATCATTACGGCCTGAACAATGTCGCGCAGATCGCGACATTTGGCGCGCTCAAGGCCAAGGCGGCGCTGAACAGCGTCGGGCGCGTGATGAACTTTTTGCCGTCCGAGCTCCGCGAGCTGACAAAGCTCGTGCCCACCGATGACCTCAAGATTACGCTTCAGAAGACGTATGATCGCGAGGAGAAATTCCGCGATCTCGTGGCTTCGGATGCCAAAATTGAGACGCTCTACAAGCTCGCGCAGCAGGTCGAGGAGCTCTTCTGCCAGACGGGTATGCACGCCGCAGGCATTGTCATCTCGGAAGGGCCGTTGTGGGATTATGTGCCTGTTTTCAGGGGCGCGCACGGCGAATATGTGGCGCAATACGCCAAGACCGAAGTCGAGGAGGCCGGCCTGATTAAGTTCGACTTTCTGGGGCTCAAGACGCTCACGACCTTGCAGTATGCGGTGATGTTCGTCAATCAGGGGCGCGCGGCAAAAGGCGAGCCGTTGCTTGACTTGGGCATGATCCCGCTCGACGATCAGAATATCTATCGCATGATTTCGACCGGCAGGACTGCCAACGTGTTCCAGATCGAATCGGCAGGCTTTACCAAGCTGATGATGAAGCTCAAGCCGTCGTGTTTTGAGGATATCATCGCAGCGGTCGCGCTGTTCCGTCCGGGCCCGATGGCATCCGGCATGGTCGATCAGTTTGTCGATTGCAAGCACGGCAGGGAGGAGATCAAATATCCGCATGAACGCCTGGCACCGATTCTCAAGGAGACGTACGGCGTGTTCGTCTATCAGGAACAGGTCATGCAGGCCGGCCAGGTTCTGTCAGGGTTTTCGCTCGGCCGTGCGGATATCATGCGCCGCGCGATGGGCAAGAAAAAGCCGGAACTTCTGGCGCAGCAGCGCACCGGCTTTGTCGATGGTGCAATTCAGAACGGCGTCGACGGTGCCAAGGCTGGCGAGATCTTCGACCTGATCGAGAAATTCGCCGGATACGGCTTCAACAAGAGCCATTCGGCCGCGTATGCGTTCATCACGTATCAGGAAGCGTATCTCAAGTATTATTATCCCGTGGAGCATTGTTGCGCGCATCTGATCTGTGATCAGGACAACCCCTCGAAGGTCATCCGCACGATCAACGACGCGAAGCGCACGGGTATCAAGATCCTGCCGCCGGATATCAACGAATCGGAGATGAAGTTCAGCGTCGTGGGCGGCCATATCCGCTTTGGTCTTGCCGGTATCAAGGGCGTTGGCGAGGCGGCGTTGCAGTCGGTGTTCGAGACGCGGCGGAAAGACGGGCCGTTCAAGAGCCTCTTTGATTTCTGTGCCCGTGTCGATGCCGGCGTGAACAAGAAGGTGATCGAGAGCCTGATCATGTGCGGCGCGTTCGATTCGATCTGGCCTAAAAAATTGCACAATATCGGCGAGATCGGCGCGGCGCGCGCCTCCATGACCGCCACGGTTCAGAAGGCGCTCGACCGCAGCAGGCAGACCCGCGAGGAACGCGCCAGCGGCCAGGCTTCGCTGTTTTCGCTCTTCGCCGCCAAAGCGCCTGCCAAATCGTCCGCGCTTGAGGATCGCTATGATCCCGCCCCGCCGTGGCGTGAAGATGTCGTCCTGGAAAATGAGTTCAACCTGATCGGCTATTTCGTCTCAGGACATCCGCTCGATCACTTCCGCCAGGAACTCGACCTGTTTGCCGATCACCATGTCAATGAGCTCATGACACTCGCCGATAAAGGCGAGCAGGGCTTCAGGCGCAGCTGGGTAAAAGTCACGCTCTGCGGCCTGCTGAAAGGCACCAGCGTGCGCATGACGAAATCCGGAAAACGCATGGCCAGCGGCACGCTCGAAGATCTGACCGGGCAGGTCGGATTCGTGTGTTTTCAAAATTCGCTCGAAAAAATCAAGAATGAGGTCGGCGAAGAGATATTCAGCACGGATCGCCCTGTCATGATCACGGGCGGCCTTAAACTCGAAGGCGAACAGACCGAAGAGGAAGACACGCGAAAGGTCGAGGTCATGCTCGATTCGATCGAATATCTTTCCGAGGTACGCTCACGGCGCGTTTCTCATATTCAGTTCGTGCTCACGGATGAAACGGTTCCTAAAAATGAGAACGGCACGCAGGATGTTTCATGTATTTCGGCATTACAGGCGCTTCTATCGGATCCGATGCATCAGGGCGAGACGCATTCTTATTTCAAATATGTGTCTGGCGATGTGACTTCTCAGCTTAAACTCCCCTATCGCATCAAGCTGAGCGATGCGCTGCTCTCGGAAGTTGACAGGATCCTCGGCTTTGGTTCCTATCAGATGCGATAAATATATATTTAGGGTTATGTTTTACGCGCGTGGAGAGAACAGGTGAGTAATTACGCATTAAAATCCGGGTGAGGTCTGGAAAAGATATATTCACACTTATATTTATATATATTGCGCGGCTATTGACCTTTCGGTCAATACGCCTTGCGAGCGCGGCTATCTCATACGCCGCTTTTGCGCGCGGCTATTGACCTTTCGGTCAATACGCCTTGCGCGATCTGGATGTCGTGACGGCTGATCTTGCGGTGCCCTGCAGGGGCGCTCTAAAATTGACTGACACGTGCATGCAACACTGGTATGATGCCGCGGCACGGGGAAGGCGCGTGCCGGTTTTGGGGGTTCGTTGGGGATATCGTGAGCGATCTGAGCAAAAAAATAAGCCCGTATAAAGCGTCATTGACGCGGGAGCAGTTCCTGTTTTACGAAATGCGGACAACGGCGCGGCTGATGGCTGCGGGGCTGTCTGATTCGGAGATCATGGCTCGCATTACGCGGGAAAATCTTTTTCAATGCCCGACGGAGCGTTCGATCCGAAGCCATGTGCGCACGTGCCTGCATCGCCTCAAAGCCATGAACGACGCGGCTCTGGTCGGGGCGGTCTGCGAGCAGCCGTCTGAGTTCGCAAAGCAGATCTGCCTCTATGCCATGATGAAGCAGCATCGCCTCGTGTGGGACTTCATGACGACGGTCATCGGGGAAAAATTCCGCACGAGAGATTATGCCTACGGGCGTTTGGATCTGAATGTCTTTATGATACGCTTGCAGGAACAGGATGACTGTGTCGCCGCGTGGAGCGACAAGACTGTGATGAAGATCAAGCAGGTGCTCAACAAGAATCTCGTCGAAAATGGGTATCTGGACAGTTGCCGGGCGGATCATCTGAACCCGGTCATGATCCATGCGATGCTCGAACGTTCGATACGATGCAATCATGACGAAGCCGTGTTGCCGGCGTTCAACTGCTTTGATGGCTAGGCGTGGACGTGGATCGTGAACGCGCTGCAGGATCGTGTATATGGCGGATCCGGGCTTCACACGCCGCGATTGCGGCGCGCATGATGGGGAACCGGGGCGGATGGAGAAGGGGCGAGGCCCGACTGGAATGAGGAATGGGAGATCATGAAAAAACTCACGGAACGCTTGGACAGCTTGCGCCAATTGCTCCAGGATCGCGCTTTTCTGGAGGGAAAGGGGCTGAGCAACGAGGTCAATATCCGCATCTTTTGTTACGAGGCCTCTGACGAGATGGTCGTGCGCCATTTTGTGGCGCATCACCTGATGGATGCGAGTCTCAGCAGTCGCATTCTGGTGTGCGATATGTACGAGATGTTTATCGAGATCTGCCGGGACATGGATATTCTGGACAGCATCCCGGACATGGAAAATGAAGACGGCGGGGCCTATACGCTGGAACAGCTGCATGGCGCGGTCGGGGATGACGAGTTCATCGCGAAGCTTCGGGAAATGGCGGTGCCAGGGGCTTACGACGTGCTGATCCTGACCGGCGTGGGGGATGTCTTTCCGTTCATGCGCGTGCACAAGATGCTCGAAGCTATGCAGCCGTATTTTTCGGATACGCCGATACTCGTGCTGTATCCCGGAACATTTGACGGCAGCGCGGTCAAATTGTTCAATCGGCTGAGCCCGAATGCGTATTATCGCGCGTTCAGCGTCATCTAGGGCCCTTTCCCTCGCCAGGGCACGGGGAATCAATGATTATGGATATCGACTGTCGGGGGCGCGTGCAACGCCGGGGATGCCGGATGGTGTTTTTGGTGTTATTCGGGCGAGGATGATGTTATAGTGGACAAACAAAAGAATTGTCGTGCGTGTGGGTGACGCATGCGCTTAAAACGCGGGGCAATGACTGCGCATGTCAGGGCAGTTTTATTCTATAAAAACAGAAAGAGGAGTATGTTATGTTTATTCAGGATATGTTTCGTGTGGATATTCACCGCAAGATCAATGGCGTGATCAAAGTCGATCAGGATGCCGAGGATGTGATCGAGCAGGAGGTGAGGGAGTATGTCATCACGCGGGAGCTGAAGAAGCATTTTATATCTTTTTTCAATTTTTATGCGTCCTCCTTTGATGAGCCGACGGCAGATATCGGGGTCTGGATATCAGGCTTCTTTGGAAGCGGTAAATCGCATTTCTTAAAAATGCTTTCGTATATTCTTAGGAATCGCGAGATCAATGGCGTGAAGACGGTAGAGCGTTTCCGCGAGAAATTTGAAGACGATTCGGCGACATATATGATGGTCGATAAATCGACGAAAGCTGAGACAGAGACGATACTGTTCAATATCGATATCGAGGGGTTGGAAGATAAAAACGATACCGCCGTGTTGCGCGTGATGGCAAAGGTATTTTTCAATCACCTCGGCTACTATGGCACAGATCTCAAAGTCGTGATGCTCGAAAAATATCTGGCGCAGTGCGGCAAGACAGAGGCGTTTGAGCGCGCGTTCGAGAAGCACAAGGGGATGCCCTGGCGCAAGATGCGCAAGGCCTACAAGTTCAATGTCAAGGCTGTCGTCGCCACGCTCATGGAAGTGCTCGATATGAGCGAAGCGGATGCGATGGATTGGATCAAGGATAAGACCTCCGTCAATTATAGCATCGCGCAGCTCGTCGAGGATATCAAAGAATATGTGAACAGCAAGCCGGCGAATTTCCGCCTTCTGTTCATGATTGACGAAGTCGGGCAGTATATCGGCGATAATACGAGTTTGCTCCTCAATTTGCAGTCGATTGTCGAAAAACTGGGCAGCGAGTGCCGTGGCAAGGTGTGGGTGATCTGCACCGGGCAGGAGGCGATCGACGATATCATCAAGGTCAAAGCTGACGAGTTCTCACGCATTCAGGCGCGTTTCAAAACGCGCTTGTCCCTCACGTCGTCTTCGGTCGATGAAGTCATCCAGAAGCGTATCCTCAAAAAGACAGAAAGTGCCGAAAATAAGCTCGTCTCGCTATATCATGAGAATGATTCCGTGCTTCGGAATTTGTTTACATTTTCAAATTCGATACTCGATATCAAGGGATTTACAGGCGCGCAGTCGTTTGTCATCGATTTCCCGTTTGTGCCCTATCAGTTCATCATCATGCAGAAAGTCTTTGCCGAGATTCGCAAGCATGGAAACACGGGCAAGCACATATCGGGTGGCGAGCGCTCCATGCTTTCGGGCTTTCAGGAAGCTGCGCAGGCGCTTTGCCTGGCGCACAAAGACGAATATGCGCTCGTGCCGTTCTATCTGTTCTATGATACGCTTCACACATTCCTCGATAGCCCGATTCGGCGCGTGATCGAGCGCTGCCAGAATGCGGCGGATGCCGGCGATGGCATTGAGGCGTATGATGTCAATGTCCTCAAATTATTATATCTGATTCGATATCTGGATGATATCCGCTCCTCGCTTGATAATATCGCCATCCTGATGGCTGATGATATTCGGACCGATAAGATCACGCTTCGCGAAAAGATACAGAATTCGCTCGATCGCCTGATGAGCCAGAATTATATCGGCCATTCCGGGGATCGTTATATCTTTTTGACCGATGATGAACAGGATGTTCAGAGAGAGATCAAGAATACGCCGGTCGATACGGCGGCCATCGTCGAACGCATTTCACAGATCATTTTTGGCGATATCTATCAGGCAAAAAAATTCAGATATCACAACAAATATGATTTTGATTACGACAAGCGCGTCGATAATATCGGCTCCGTGTCGGATAATATGGCGCTTCATTTTTTGACGGATGCGACAGATAAATCCCAAAAGAATGATATGCAGCTCCACGTGATCTCTAAAAAACAGGCGATCGTCGCCCTCGATGAACAATATGGCTATGATTGCTATGAAGCCCTTGAACGCTCGCTGAAGATCCGCAGATATATCAAACAGCGCAATGTGGCGCAGTTGCCCAAGACGATTCAGGATATTATCAAATCGCAGAATGATGATGCCAATGCCTATGAGCTGACAGCGACGGAATTATTGAGAAAAGCGATCGAACACGCGCGCTTCTTCATCAATGGCGAACGTCTGATGCTCAAGAGCGGGGATGCAAAGGCAAAGCTCGATCAGGCTTTGGATTATCTCGTCGCCCATGTGTACAGCGATCTCGATTTCATGGACACAAACTATGAAAGCGATAAAGATATCCTGGATATATTGGCGGGACACGTGCAGCGCGATTTGAAAGGCAATATTCCGAATGCGGCAGCCGTGAATAGGGTCGAAGAATATCTCAATATGCAGAACCTTAGAAAAATGCCGACATCCATGAACGATATACAAAATCGGTATCAGGGCATCCCGTATGGCTGGCGTGAGATCGATATCGCGGCCGTCGTGGCGCAGCTGATACACGATCAGAAAGTCACGGTGAAATATGCCGGACAGGTGATCAGGCCGGATCATAAGGAACTGATCAATTACCTGCGCAGAAAGACTGAAATCGCCAAGACTCGGATTGAAAAAAGACAGATCGCATCAGCCGCCGATATGAGAGCCGTCATCGAGTTTTTGCGCGAATATTTGGAGGTCATGGATGTGCCGAAAGATGAGGATGGGCTTGTCAAGTTTATCGTCTCTCGGTTCGAGGCGCTGCGTGCACATGATGAAGAACTTTTGCAGCGATATCTGGCGCATCCCTATCCGGATAAGGAAATCGTCAAAAGAGAGGTTTTGCTCGTGACGGGGATCCTGGGGCAGCAGAATGACAATATCGCGCTCATCACGGCTGTGCTCAATGCTAGAGATGATCTGCTCGACAGCAAGGACGATATGCACAATGTCGAATCTTTCTTCAAGACGCAGGTTCAGGTCTTTGATGCCGCGCTCGCTTTGCTCGCGATGCTCCGCGATGAACACGATTATCTGGACAAGGACGAGACGATCCGCACAGCGCTTGAACAGATCCGCACGATCACGGCAGAACAGCCGAAGTTCAATTATCGCCGCATCCCCGATCTCAATGCGCTGATGCGCACGGTGACGGATGGCCATAACACCCTGCTGCTCGCCAAACGCGAAGAACTCAACGGCTTGATCGCGCAATGCCTCAAGGCGATGCACGAGGCGGCGGCAAAATGTCCGGCTGTTAAGCGTATCAGTGATGATGCCGATGCGTTCTATGCCGAGAAGAAACAGCGCGTCAGCAGGCTCGAAAGCCTCGCGCTCCTCGATGCCCTAAAGCCGGTGCTCATCGAGCAAAAAGATATCTATGACAGCCAGATCGCCGATATCCTTGCGCCTAAACCCGTGATCGATGTGCCAAAGCCAGGCAAAACCCCAGAAGTGCCCTCTAAAGTCAAGATCGACTATCATCGGTATGCGCGTCAGGTGGTATTCCCGGTGGCGAAAATCAATACAGAAGCGGATGTTGAAGTTTATGTGAAACGGATACGCGACAGCCTTTTGGCGAAACTCAAGGATGGCGCGATCGAGATCAATTAGATTGGCGATGGGGGCCTCACCCCCTAATTTGAATCACCCCTTTGCTTCGGTTTGGATCATGGACAAGAACGGCATCAAAAAATTCGCAATATGGGCTCGCAAGGAACTGATCAGGCGCGTGGGCATGCGCGCGGAGTGGTTCGAGGTCACCGAGGGCGCATCTTTGGATCCCGATGCGCACAGCGTGCGTGGCGAGGTGTTGAGCGCGGAGCAATTTGACCAGAGAAGGGCGCTGATCAAAAAGGTGCAGACTGAGGGGTACACACAGGCCATCGAAGAAGCCGCGTACACGTGGTTCAATCGCTTCTGCGCCTTGCGTTTCATGGAGGTCAACGGCTATCTGCCGTCGTGTATTCGCGTGTTCACGAATGAAGACGGCGCGTTTGTGCCCCAGATCCTGACCGATGCCATACATCTCGAAGGCAAACTCAAAAATGTGGATATCGACAAAGTTTTTGAGATGAAAGAGGCAAACCAGCGAGACGAGCTTTATAAATATCTGCTCATCACGCTGTGTAATGCGCTCAAGCCGGCGCTGCCGGGGCTGTTCACAAAGATCGAGGATTATACCGAACTGCTGTTCCCCGATCATCTGTTGCTGGAAGACTCGGTGATCGCGCAGATGGTCGCATGGATCCCCGAAGACGACTGGAAAGACCAGGTGCAGATCATCGGCTGGCTGTACCAGTATTATAACACGGAGCCTAAAGACGAGGTTTTTGCCAACCTCAAGAAGAATATCAAAATTAGCAAAGAGAAGATCCCGGCGGCAACACAGCTGTTCACGCCCGATTGGATCGTGCGCTATATGGTCGAAAACGCCTTAGGGCGGCTTTGGGCACAAGGCCATGATGCGCATGATCTGATCCCGAACTGGCGGTATTTTCTGGAAGAAGCCGCGCAAGACCCCGCCGTCGAAGCGCAGCTTGCCGAGATCCGCAAGCAATATGCAGGCATGCATCCCCAGGATATCAAGTGCATCGATCCGTGTATGGGCAGCGGTCATATTCTGGTCTATATGTTCGATGTGCTGGTGCAGATCTATGAATCGTATGGCTACAGCGCGCGCGATGCGGCTGCCTTGATATTGCAAAACAACTTGTACGGCTTGGATATCGACGGCCGCGCGGCGCAACTCGCTTATTTTGCCGTGATGATGAAGGCGCGGCAATACGACAGGCGCATCTTATCGCGCAACATCGTGCCGCATATCTATGCGATCGAAGAGAGCAACTGGATCGATCCGGTCTGTGTCGGGTCTTTTTGCGAGGGGGAGGATGCGCTGG
>JAFZFY010000124.1 GCA_017555665.1 Pseudomonadota bacterium
ACCGTCTCTTGTTTTTATTAAATAATCCGGAGCGATAGTAACCGCCGCAAAACCATTTTTTGTATCAGGGCACAGTGTTTTAATATAAATAAATTCCTGATCGCTTTTTACTTTGTCATGATAGAGCCAGTCTATTACTGGCGCTTCTATAAAAGTTTTGCTAGTTTCGTCATAAGCAAAAACATTGCCTTGTATTTTATTATCAACAATCTCTCTGACTTTATGTGCGCTACCATCTGTAAAAGGAATAATCGTATCAGCATGCATATAAATATCGTGCATTACAACAATTCCTCAAAAGTTTTAAAATATTCTAGTAGTAGCCGACGTATTAATGCAGATACAGTAGTTTCTTCTTTATCCGCGGCTTCCTTAGCACGAGCAAGAAGCTCCTTTGACATTTTTATAGAAATGTGTGCATGGGGACAAAAGATGACAGGTATGACTAAAATGTCGTGTTTTTTTTGTCTAATCATTGACAAATGAAAAAACATACCTAAATTACGCCGTCTTTCAGGGCGCAGTTGTGCGTCCGAGGCTGTCTTTGGAGTAGTTCTGAACGCATGCGCATAGAAGAATCTGTGATTAAAACAGTCATAGAGCAAACGGACATCGTCCGGCTCGTGAGCGAGTACGTTCAGCTGAAGAAACGTGGCGGACGATTGATCGGGCTGTGTCCGTTTCATCGTGAGAAGACGCCAAGTTTTTCGGTCAATGGCGAACGCGGGGCGTATTACTGTTTTGGGTGCCACGAAGGTGGAAGTGCCGTTCAGTTTTTGATGAAGATCGAAAACCTGACGTTTCCAGAGGCAATAGAGCGTCTGGCAGAGCGTCTTGGCATCGAGGTCGTGCGCACGAACAGCGTTCAGGCTGGGCAGCGCCAGGCGGCAAAGAGCCGCGAAAAACAGCTGCTCGAAGTGATGGCAAGCGCGCAGGCGTATTTTACGCAGAGCTTGCATGCGCCGGGCGGTGAGGGCTGTATGCAATATGCGCTTGGCCGTGGCATATCCAATGAGATGCAGCAGTCGTTCGGCTTGGGATACGCGCCAGAGAGCTGGGACGGCATCGTGACTTACCTCAGGCAGAACAGGCAATCGCTTGAGGATGCTCGATCTCTGGGGCTTGTGGCAAGCCGTGATGGGGGCGGGTATTATGCGCGTTTCCGCAACCGCCTGATGTTTCCAGTCCACAATGTGCGCGGGGAGATCATCGCCTTTGGCGGTCGTATCCTGGACAAGTCGGAGACGGCAAAATACATAAACAGCCCGGAAACGGAGATCTATACAAAGGGCGATCATCTCTATGGGCTTTATCAGGCTAAGATGCATATCACGCGCGAGCGCTGCGCCATATTGGTGGAAGGTAATGTCGATGTCGTGATGATGCATGGCTATGGATTTTGCCATACGGTGGCATCGATGGGGACGGCGCTGACCCCGAAACAGGTGAGCCTCCTCTATCGTCATACGAAGAAGGTGTATCTGATGTATGACGGCGATAATGCCGGCCGTAAAGCGATGTATCGCGCGCTCGGGATATTGCTGGGCGAGGCATTTGAGGGTCTTTATGCCGTCGAGTTGCCCAAAGATGACGATCCGGACAGCTATTTGAGGACGTATGGGCAGCAGGGCATGGCGGATCTGATCGCGCATGCCAAACCGCTCGGCATGTGGTGCGTGCAGAAGAAATGCATGGATCTGATGCAGCTGCCGCCGGAATTGAGAAAAGCAGAATTTGGCGAGCTTTCGGAACTGCTTCACATATTTCCCGACAGGCTTGCGCAGCATCATTATCTGATAGAGGCAGCGCGTTTTCTAGGGCAGGATGAGCGTCGGCTCGCGGTGGAACTCGGGATGAATCTCGATGTATTGCCTGCGGAACCTGCCCTCCGGAAGGCTGGCGCGGTGGATCAGAACCATCTGGACGGTATCGAGTGGTGCGTCGTGCAGATGGTGATGCTGTATCCGGAAAAATACGAATATTTTATGAGCCAGAACGGCATGGAGCTGATCGAGGAACCGGCTCTGCGCTCGCTGCTTCAGGAATATTCGGCGCTTGGTAAATTAGAAAGTACGCATGAGATCATCGAGGGATTGAGCGAAAATTCGCGCAGGCTCTATGAAAAGATTATCTGCTCTGAACCGGATGTCGATGAAGCGAATATGGAACACTGGTTCAATGGCGCGGTGGCAGGCCTCGTAAGAAATTGGGCTTCGCGGGAGCAGACACGGATCAATTATGAGCTGGCAGAGGCCGTAAAAAGACAGGATACGGCAGTGATCGATACATTGGTACAGCGAAACAAATCGCTCATTGAGATGATGCAGAGTACTGAACTGGAACGCAAATACTTCTGGCATTACGAAACAACGTGATGTCTGGAAATAAGTTAGGCAGAAATGCAGAAGATAAGGGAGTAATGAATGGCTGACAAATTGGATAGACCGGAATTGGAAGCATCGGCCGGAAAAAACGGACAGAAGGACACAGGCGTGGAAGCTGATTCTGGGGATGCCAGGGTGAACAAGAAAGAACTTCTGGCGCTTCTCAATGAGGCTAAAGAACGCGGGTATATCACCTTCGACAAGATGAATGAGATCCTGCCGATGAGTGTGCTGTCTGGAGAAGCCGTAGATGCGGTCTTTGACTATCTCGACACGTTTAACATCAGGGTGATCAAGGTCGAGGAAGCCATGGAAATGGAGCAGCAGGAGGCGGATGCTGTCTTGCCTGAGACTTCAGCCCCTGTGTCAGAGCCCGAAGTCGTTGAGCCCGAAGCCGTAGCCTCGGAACCCGAAGCCGTAGCCGTTCAGACGGATACGCTGGGCGCGTTGGCATCCGATGCTGAGAGCAAGCCTGCCAAGAAGAAGGAAAAGAAGGCTGCGACGGCATCTGAGAAAAAGCCCAAGGCAGAGGCCAAGACGGAATCCAGCACCGAGAAAAAGCCCAAGGCAGAGGCCAAGACTGATAAAAAAGCAAAGGTCAAGGCTGAGAAAAAGGCCGAAGCGAAACCTGATAAAGCCGCAGATGCTGCCTCGGAGACGAGCAGCGAGGGGACGGGGGCAAAGGCGGTCAAGCCTGCGAAGCCCTCGAAATCTGCCAAAAAGACGGCTAAAACTGAGCCTGTCAAGGCAGAGGATGAAACCGCCAGTTCCGCAGAAATCAAGGCCGAAGCCGAGACTGCGCAAGTCGAAGCCGAGCCCGTCTCTGCCGAGCCTGTGCAAGCCGACGCCGGTAATGTGGCGGATAGCCAGCGCGTGACAGATGATGGAGCCAAAGTCGTCACGGCTGAGGATTCTGACGCGCATGTGTTGCTTGAAAGTGAGACTGGCGATTCGGAAAGCACAGAAGGCGTGCCTGCTAAAAAGGCTGCGAAGAGTGCCAAGGCTGATAAAAGCGCAAAGGCTGTTAAAAAGTCTGAAAAGACTGCCGAAGCAAAGAAGAAGTCCGAAAAGACCGAGGCAAAGGCTGTCAAGGCATCTAAAAAGGCTGCCAAGAAAGAAGACAAATCCGAAGATGCGACAGAACATGCCGTGTCAGACACGGTGGCACCGGTCGTTGTGGATGTCCCGAATGCTGCTGATGATGCCGTGCAGACCGTTGAGGCGAGCGGATCAGACGTGATGCCTAAAGACGCTGATGTGATTGTGGCGGATGTTGCGGATGCGGATGCGAGTGTCGAACTCAAGGCCGAAAAATCTGAAAAATCAGAGAAGTCCAAGGCGAAGAGCTCGAAAAAAGCGGCTGCACAGCCCTTGGAAACAGATACGGATGATGCAGAAGCCGATAAGAAGGTGAAATCTGAAAAGAAGCGTTCGAAGGTTTCTAAGAAAGATCAGGTTTCTGAGAGCGAAGTCGCTGCCGATATGCAGGAGGACGCGGCAAACGGTGTTAAAGACAAGGCCTCCAAGAAATCGAGCAAAGCCAAGGCTGAGAAATCTTCGGAAGATGGCAAATCGGAAGTAAAGGCAGATGCCAAGTCTGCGAAGAAAAAAGCCGTCAAGAAGGACGCCGATGCCGAGGATGCAAAAGCGGAAAAGGTGAAGACCTCGAAGAAGGCTAAGAAAAGCGATGCCGAACCGGAGGAACTCTCTCTTGCGGCGAAGGCTGAGAGCAAGAAGGCCAAGAAAAAATCGGATGCTGACGACCTGGAAGATCTGGATAGCCAGATCATCACCAGACCGGTCGAGAAGGCCCCCGATGTCAAATTTTCCGATATCGCCGTGACTGCCGATGATGAACTCGCCGCAGAACTCGCTAAATCCGACAAGCTGAATCCGGCGGAAGAATTTGATCCGGAGATCGATGTCGACAGTGCGCTCATTGACGATGAGTTTGATGTCGACAACGATGATGCGGGTATCGGCGGTGTGCAGGGGTTCGATGATGAGTTCGAGCAAGGTGCGGAAGACGACGGCACGCGTGACCTGTTCGACAATGCGGAAGATCTCGATGACGACGGCGATGCCGTCGAGAATGAAGAGAACGCCGAAGATGATATGGTCGCGGAAGATGCCTCGGTGCTGTCCGTGGATCTTGATGAGGATGGATCCAAGGAACGCGACAAGAACGCGGATCCCGTCCGCATGTATTTGCGCCGTATGGGAAGCGTGCAGCTTCTCGATCGCGGCGGCGAAGTCAAGATCGCGATGAATATCGAAAAGGGCGAGGAGAATGTGCTGAAAGTCTTGCTCCAGAGCCCGTTTGGAGTGCGCGAGGTGATCGCGATTTCTGAGCGCGTGCGCCGTGGCAAATACAAGATGCGCGATGTGCTTCGCGACTTTGAGACGGATTACAGCGACCGTTCAGAAGAGGATATCACGGTGGAATTTTTGGAGCATGTCGATGAGATTCGAGTGCTCAACCGCAACATCACGCGCTTGACGGAGCGTTTGAAGAATTCAAGCGGATGTTCCGAGCTTCATCTCGAACGGACACGTGCGAGCCTCGCGCGTAACCGCCGTGCCATCTACGATCTGATGCTTCAGATCCGGTTGTCCAAGAAGCTCAGCGAGCGCCTTGTGAGCAAGCTCAAGGGGATGATCGAGCGTCTGGATACGGCGAATCGTGAGATCCGCAAATGTGAGCGCGAAGCGGGTACGAATGTCTCCGAGATCATTCGCATCAGCCGCGAGATCAAGGCGAATCCTCAGAAAACGCATGAGATCCTTGAGGGTCATCGCTTTAATGAGAGCAAGGCATTTTCGCTCTATGACACGATCAGCCGTTATCGCCGCGATGTGGATATGATTGAGCGTGACACGCGGATTTCTGCGGATGCGCTTCGTCTGACGTATGAGCGCGTGCAGCAGGGGCAGCGTATTGCCGAAATGGCCAAGAGCGAGCTGATTGAGGCGAATCTGCGTCTCGTCGTGTCTATCGCCAAGAAATATACGAACAGAGGGTTGCAGTTCCTTGATCTCATTCAGGAAGGGAACATCGGCTTGATGAAAGCCGTCGACAAGTTTGAGTACAAGCGCGGCTATAAGTTCTCGACTTATGCGACGTGGTGGATCCGTCAGGCGATCACGCGTGCGATTGCCGATCAGGCGCGCACGATCCGTATCCCTGTTCACATGATCGAGACGATCAACAAGCTAATCCGCACGAGCCGTTGCCTGGTGCAGGAATTCGGCCGTGAGCCGACCCCTGAAGAAATTGCGGAGAAGATGGAGCTTCCTGTCGAGAAGGTTCGCAAAGTCCTCAAGATTGGTAAAGAACCGATCAGCCTTGAAACGCCTGTCGGTGAGGAAGAAGACAGCCATCTCGGCGATTTCATCGAGGACAAGACGGTTGTTTCGCCTGCGGATGCCGTCATCTCCCGCAACCTTGCTGAACAGACGCGCAAAGTCCTGGCGAGCTTGACGCAGCGTGAGGAGAACGTTCTCCGTATGCGTTTTGGCATCGGCGAGAACAGCGATCATACGCTTGAGGAAGTCGGGCACGAGTTCGATGTCACGCGCGAGCGTATTCGTCAGATCGAAGCCAAGGCTTTGAAAAAGCTCCGTCATCCGACGCGTGCGAAGATGCTCAAGCCGTTTGTTGAAAACTGATTCAGTGCCTCGTGAGGGGCATCTGGTTTTGTGACGCCCTGAAGGTTTCAGGGCGTTTTTTTTGGTGCGCTCGGCTATCGGCTTTCGGCCGATACGCCTCGCATGAAATCCGCTATTTTTGAGGCTCGGCTATCGGCCTTCGGCCGATACGCCTCGCATGAA
>JAFZFY010000125.1 GCA_017555665.1 Pseudomonadota bacterium
AAATGCTGTTTCCCTCAGGCAATGAAACCATTGGAATTTTTATCGGGAAATTCATGCGAATGAGTTTGTTTTTCTGATATTTCTGTTTTCGTGCTTTTCTGGACCCAATGAGCTTCATCACAACGGGGACAGCCTCTTGGGCATTGTCGGCACTTATCATGCCAGCATAAGCCAATTCGCCTTTTTCATCGCCATCCTCGGGGATAGAAAGACTTGCGCCCTTAAGGGATTCTACAAGGATCTTACCTTCTGGCGAGTTGAAAAGTTCTGGTAATGTCGATGCGAACTGTTTAAGCGAGTGCAGGGAGGCACATTTCAGCGGCTGATCAACGATGCGCTTTGCAGCTTCATTCATGAGTTCATAAAGCTTATTAAAGTTAAGCTGAACGTTCAAAGAAGCAAGATCATTGGCGCTGGTCAAGTTCAAGCTTTCCTGTTTAATACTGTCAAGGCTGTCTTTAATACTTTTATCCGTAATAACAATATTTCCATGAATAGAAAAGCTGTTTTCCGAGTAGCGAACATCGACCGTCGTTTCAGGAAAAGCTGTCAACATCCAAGCATAATCGCTATAGCACTGTTCAGTCATCGCGATACCGAACATACGAGTCATCATGCCGATTGTCGGTATGGCACTGATCAAGCTCAATACACGCGAAATCTTTTGATTATTGATATATAAGGTACCCAAACTATTATCCGTCGTCTTACCCAATTTCTGGACGGCCATTGGCTTTTTTTCGGGAGAAAAATACTTATCAATTTTGAGTGCGGCATCCCTGCAAACAACAACAAACATCTTATTGGACTCGATTTTTACGGAAACATAAAACACTTCATTCGCTCCCTCCATTCCTATGGATTTGAGCGTATACGTCGTGATATTCTTCTTTATAGTCGGTTTGCCATCCATCTGAAAGCCATTCATCGCAACCATCAGATTGATCATTTCAAAGTTATCTTTAAACATAGATTCTGTTTTCTTTGCATCCTCAAGCTGCATGATTATCACCATAGCATAATCATCGATATAGAGCAAATGATCTGCCTGCTTGTCAGCGATGCCCCATTCTCCAAGCTTATTATCTGATGCATCATCGCTTGCACGAAAACCGCTCAAATCATCCGTGCCTAAGGATTTATATTTTTGCTTTTGAATTTCACTTTGTTTTTTCATGTAATATTTATAAAAATCATCGAACAGATTAGAACGTTTTGAGGCCATAACCAAAGCAGCATCACTCGGAATATACTTTAAATACTGGTTATCCGAATCTTTATAGAAATCAGACATCGTGTGAGTCTGCTCTTCTCGCTTTGGCACAAATTGTTTGACAGTTTTAGAATTGTCCTCATCCTTGAGTGCACTCTCCTCTGTTTTGCCATGATTGGCTTCAGATTGGGCCTCTGCTGGCACAGGTTCTTCGTTTTTGAATTTCGAGCAACCGCTCAAAGTTAAGGCTGCAACCAGAATCCACATAAATGTTTTTTTCACGATTTTTTCCCCCTATCATGACAAGCGAGTTATCGAATGTCACCATTTGCGCGCTTATTACGAACTCAAGCACGCAAAATGCCTCACCGATTGTTCATCTTCTTTTCACGGAATGAGCGGTTATCCTCTGCTTCTTCTTCGTCCTCAAACATCGCATTTTCAAGCTGATTGAGCGATTTATATTTGAACGTGTTCCCCTTTCGGACATCTCCGGAGATCATGCCGTTATAGAGCCACACCAAGCGCATCTCAGCTGAACCGTGATCAAAGTTTTCGCGGCTATCCTCACCGAGCATATCATCGCCGACGGCAACTGCGGCTTCAAAAGCCTGCTCGATATCCTTTTCGGAAATCGAATTATATTTTTTATCTTCGTGATGCGCCCATACGCCTGCGTAAAAATCTGCTTGAAGTTCGGTTTGCACAGACACGAGGTTCGCTTTGGAATCTTTGCCGCGATTCCTGAGTTTTTCTTCAAGATTGTTGTATTTTTCTAAATCGCCGAGGCTGTATTGCACATGATGCCCCACTTCGTGCGCAATGACGTATGCATACGCGAAATCGCCACCTGCCCCGACTTCATCGGTCATATTGACGAAAAAGTCTAAGTCGAGATAGACCGTCTGGTCGAGATAGCAATAAAACGGGCCGTCATCGTAATCGGCATCGCCACATTCCGTTTCGACCTGATCTTTAAAGAGCACAAGTTTAGGCTTTTTATATTTTTTGCCATATTCATTAAAGATGCGCGTCCAGACTTCATTTGTGCTGTCCATGACGACCTTGACAAACTGTTCGAGTTCATTTTCAGACTCGAAGCCGCTCTTCGGATCGATCTTATACTTTCTCTTTTCTTTCTTTCCCTTGCTTTTCCGCTTATTCTGTTCGTCGCGCCAGTAACCGTCGTCCTCGCTGTATTCTTCGTCATCGGTAAACCAGCTGTCGTTTCCCCAGTCGTCATTTCCCCATGATTCATATTCAGCAGAGCAGCCGTTAGGGCCGCATGTTTCGTCATCGTCAAGCAAGAGGAGTCCCACGGAAAGGACAATCACGATTAGAAATATAACCCCCAAAAGCTTGAGGATCGAAAAACCGTTTTTATTGATGATGTGAGTTGTGTGCACCGAATGATTCCTTTATTCCAAAAGCTCAATAGCATCTCGCGCCTATCAAGCCAGAAGTATGATTATACAAATCAAAATCTATTAATCCTTTCGTCCTTAAAGCATCCTGCGCCTTTTGAGCATATAGTATGCCACCACGCAGATGAGAACTGTCAGCCCAAAGATAGCGGGGAAAGCAAACGGCCATGTTTCTATGCCATTCATCACATTCATGCCGAGGAAGCCGCTGACGCATGCAGGCAACATCAGGATGAGCGTGATCACGGTGAGCCGCTGCATAACGGCGTTCAAATTGTTCGTAATAATTGATGAGTATGCTTCGCGCTGGCGTTCGAGGATATCGCTGTAAATATTGGCCGTGGAATATGCCTGATGCAGCTCGATGCTCGCATCTTCAAGAAGGTCTTCATCATACGTTTTTCCGGGAAGCATGCGCTTGAAGCGCTCCAGGACGACCTCGTTGCCGCGCAATGTCGTGATGAAATAGACGAGATATTTTTCGATGCGCATCATGGCGCGCAATTCTTCGTTATCCATCGATTTTTCAAGCGCATCCTCAATATCTTCCATCTTCTGGTTCATGAGTTTGAGGTATCTGAGGAACCAGACGGCACTTGAGACGAAGAATGTGCTGATGAAATCGAGCCCTTTTCGCTCGGCAATCTGTTTGCGGTTGGAAAACTGGATGAGATCATCGATCATTTCCGGCCTGAACCAGCATACGGTAATCGCGACATCTTCGCGGATGAGCACGGCCATCGGGCGCGTCGCGAAAGCGACCTCGCCATCTTCGTCGACAAATTTATCGGGAATTCGGAGGATGGTCGTGAACCAGCCTTCATCGGTATCGATACGCGGTCTTTCGCCCTGGTCTTCGACATCGTGGATATAATCCAATGGCACCTTGAACTGCTCTTCGAGCCGCTCGAGTTCTTCCGGCTCAGGCTGTGTCACGAGGACCCAAGCATCCGGCTCCCATTGTTCGATCTGTTTAAAACCGCGCGCGCACTTCCAAAACTCGATCATCCACCCACTCCCGTTTTATGGCCAAATCAAATCGGCGCTATCTATAATAAAAGCGTGGAATTTTCAATTTCAGAAATGCAGGCGACCTAAAAACGGCGCATCCGCATTTTTTGGGGGTAAAACCGGCGAAGCCGAGCTGTTTGGCAGGCGTATGCGCCCGCAACGCGGCGCATAGCCGGCCACTGCGAGCTGTATGCGCCCCTGGGCGCATAAGCGAGCGCAAAGATTCCCGCGAAAACAAGGGGATGTAACAAACCACAGGCAATCTGATTGTCAAATTTTGCGAGTTGTGGTAAAGGGCGCGCGCGTATTCTCGCCGTCCTGTGTGGGCGGCCATTCGTTGTTTTGCTTCATTTTCGAAGCCATTAGCAAGGAGAAGGCAATTCATGGCCGGTAAAACAAAAACAATTGATGGTAATGAGGCTGCGGCGCATTCCGCGTTTATGACGAACGAAGTGATCTGCATTTATCCGATCACGCCGTCCTCGACGATGGCGGAGCTTTCGGATGACTGGGCGTCGAAGTCTCAGACGAACCTTTGGGGCGAAATTCCCCGCGTTGTGGAGATGCAGTCGGAAGCCGGTGCTGCCGGTGCTGTCCATGGCTCGCTGGTCGGCGGCTCGCTGACGACGACCTTCACGGCCTCCCAGGGTCTGCTCCTCAAGATCCCCAACATGTTCAAGATCGCCGGTGAGCTGACGCCGACCGTTTTCCACATTGCGGCGCGCTGCCTTGCCAGCCATGCGCTTTCGATCTTCGGCGACCACAGCGACGTGATGCATGCCCGTACGACCGGTTTTGCGATGCTTTCCTCGACGAGCGTCCAGGAAGCGCAGGACATGGCGATGATCGCCCAGATGTCGACGCTGAAATCGCGCGTTCCGTTCCTGCACTTCTTTGATGGTTTCCGCACGAGCCACGAAGTGAACCGCATCGATATGCTTTCGCTCGAAGATGCGCGCGCGCTGATCGACGAAGACCTCGTCCAGGCGCACCGTGCTCGCGGTCTGAACCCCGAACACCCGACGATCAAGGGTACGGCTCAGAACCCCGACATCTTCTTCCAGGCACGCGAAGCATGCAATCCTTATTATGATGCAGTTCCCGGCATCGTCCGCGAAGCGATGGCCCGCTTTGAGAAGCAGACCGGCCGTCACTATGACCTGTTCAGCTATTATGGCGCGAAAGACGCTGAACGCGTCGTGATCCTTATGGGTTCGGCCGTTGGCGCTTGCCATGAGACAGTCGATGCGCTCAATGCCAAGGGCGAAAAAGTCGGCGTGCTCACGATCCATCTGTATCGTCCGTTCGATGCCAAGGGCGTGCTTGCAGCCCTTCCGAAGACGGTCAAATCGATCGCCGTCCTCGACCGCACGAAAGAAGCCGGCGCGCTCGGCGAGCCGCTCTATCTCGATATCGTTGCAGCCGCGACCGAGAACTGGCGTGAAATCGTCGGCACGAATATGCCGGTGATCATTGGCGGCCGTTATGGTCTTTCCTCGAAAGAGTTCACGCCCGCGATGGCCAAAGCCGTCCTCGACGAACTCAAGAAAGACGCCCCGAAGAACCACTTCACAGTCGGTATCAACGACGACCTGACCAAGCACAGCCTCGCATGGGATCCCTCGTTCATCACGGAAGATCCTGAAAACACGCGCGCGATCTTCTTCGGTCTTGGCAGCGACGGCACCGTCGGCGCGAACAAGAACTCCATCAAGATCATTGGCGAGAACACCCCGCTCAACGCTCAGGGTTATTTCGTTTATGACTCGAAGAAATCCGGTGGCGAGACGATCTCCCATCTCCGTTTCGGCAAGAAAGCGATCAAGGGTGCCTATCTGATCCAGCGCGCGAACTTCATCGCCGTCCATCAGTGGGGCTTCATTGAGAAGAAAGACGTCCTTTCGAGCGCAGAAGACGGCGCGACGCTCCTCGTCAACTGCCCGTATTCCGCAGAAGAAGCTTGGGATCACATCCCTGCCGCGACGCAGAAACAGATCATTGCCAAGAAGATCAAGCTCTTCGTAATCGACGCTGGCACCGTTGCCGAGAAGACCGGCATGGGCAACCGCATCAACACCGTGATGCAGGCGTGCTTCTTCAAACTTTCGGGCGTTCTCCCCGAAGACGAAGCAATCATGCGCATCAAGGAAGCGGCCAAGAAAGCCTACTCCAAGAAGGGTGAAGCCGTCGTTCAGAAGAACTATGCCGCCATCGACGCCTCGATCGAGAACCTGCACGAAGTGAAGGTCCCCGGCACGGTCGGCACGCTGAAACGCATCTCGATGGATTACACGGGTGCCCCCGAATACGTCCAGAAGATCATGTCCCACCTCGTCAAAGACGAAGGCGAGAACCTCCCGACGAGCGTTTTCGATGCCGACGGTCACTTCCCGACGGCGACGACGCGCTGGGAAAAACGCGGTATCGCCCGCGACATCCCCATCTGGGATCCGACCGCCTGCATCGGCTGCGCGTTCTGCTCGATCAGCTGCCCGCACGCCGCAATCCGCATCAAGGCCTTCTCGCCCGACAAACTCGCCGGCGCGCCTGCTTCCTTCACCACGCGCGAATGGAAAGGCAAAGAGGTCGAAGCTGGTTCGCAGATGCGCGTCCAGGTCTATGCGGATGACTGCACGGGTTGCGGCGTTTGCGTCGGCCAGTGCCCCGCGGCTGCCAAGGGTGCCCTCAAGATGGAATATCGCCTCGATCACCTCGAGGAAGAGCGCGCCAACCTCAAGTTCTTCGATACGCTTCCGTACAAGAAACGCACCGAAGTCGACAAGGCCACGATCAAGGGTTCGCAGCTCATTCAGCCGCTGTTCGAGTTCTCCGGCTCGTGCGCAGGCTGCGGCGAAACGCCTTATGTCAAGCTCGTCAGCCAGCTGTTCGGCGATCGCATGGTCGTCGCGAACGCGACCGGCTGCTCCTCGATTTATGGCGGCAACCTGCCCTCCACGCCTTG
>JAFZFY010000126.1 GCA_017555665.1 Pseudomonadota bacterium
ATCAACGATTTGAAAGCCAAGATCAAAAAGCAAGACACCGAATATTCTAACAAAATAGATGTACTCAATTCTGAAAAGAATAACATTCTAGCTAGATATAATATCTTGGAAAGTAGAAACCACGAATATCAATCACGTTTTAAATTTATCACTACATCAATTATTTTCATCGCTTTGCTTACTATATGTATATTCATTATAGATAATCATAAAATTTCAGAAAGAGATAAAACCATTGAAACGCTAACTCTTGAAAATCAAACACAAATGAATGACCTTCAAAAACAAAGAGACGAGCTTTTTGCTCAGCAAAAAGCGCTACAATCATCCCAAAAGGCAGAGCTATTGTTACCTTCAGAAAACAGCCCATCCTCAAATAATTGTTCTTATAATAAATCAGAAATAGATATCAGCTTAACTGTTGCGCATGACGTCATATATGAGAGAATAAAAAAAGCAACGCATACGTCTGGGATATTGAGTGGAAAGCTTATCATCGGTATTAATAGTGTTTCATGGATTACCACAAAAAATACACTTACCTCCAAAGTATCTCCAACATGGCTCACTCAGACTATTGAGAATAGCTATAAATACCCAGCAAATTGTACCGGCAAGCCCATTGAAGTTACTTGGGTGTTCAAGTTTTGAGGCTATATGAATTCATCATCTTTCTCCCCTCGCCCACTTGATTCAAGCCAGCGCGCATTCTGTGAGCTCCCCGGCGATGCAATCCGCCTTCTTGCACCTGCCGGTTCGGGAAAAACACATGCCCTGCTCTGGCGTTGCAGAAAACTCGTGCATGACAATCCGAATACGCAAATTCTCATGTTCACATTTACGCGCGCAGCGCGAGATGAACTGTGCGAACGTCTCAAACGCCCAGATTTTGCGCACATCCAAGCCAATGTGACGATTACGACGCTCAATAGCTATGGCTACCAGATTGTAAAAAGCGCGTTCCCAAGAACCACACTTGTCACCGACAAGCGGGCAATTCAAAACTGCATGCAGGTACTGATGCCTGTCTGGCAAAAATACCCGATGGTCTCTAGGCTGCTGGAAGCCAAACATGCATACAAGTCATGGGAAACACTCTTTGAGCTCAGCGATACGCTCAAAAGCCTTGGGTTCCGGCACGACCGCCTCAACACTTTCGAAGATTTTCGCATGCGCATCGCCCTTCTATCAAAGATAGGCATGGGACAAATGCTAAAGAAGATTTTTTCCGATCTGTTCACCCTCAAGATATCTGATCACTATTCACTGGAAGATCTTCAGCAGCTGTGGCTCATGCGCGAAGTCGAGGATGCCTATAAAGCGCACGTAGACACAGTCCTGCGTGAAATTTATCAAAATCATATCATATATTGGTGTGAATCGACCGAATATTTGATTAAATGTGGTCTTATAACGCTTGAAGATCAAAAATATATCGCACGGCTTCATATCCAAACCAAAGTCGATAAAAAATTATTCAATACGAATAATGCGCGAATTCCCCACATCTTTGTGGATGAATTTCAGGATATCAATCCGCTAGATCTTTCTTTGCTCAAAGCCATATCAAGCCTCAACCAGACATATCTCACGATTGTCGGAGACGACGATCAAGCGATCTATGAATGGCGAGGCGCGTCACCGGCGTTTATATTAGCCCCGGAAAAGTTTTTGGGAACAAAATATGTAACGCGGCTGCTTTCTGTAAACTACAGATCACCACAAAACATTGTTGCACTCGCACAAAACCTCATTGAACATAACCATCACAGATTTGCCAAACGTGTGGAAGCCGCCAATCGGTCGATGGCAAATATTGAGATCTTGTCACATCAAAACTTGACGGACGCCATAGATGACACGATTCACAGAGTACAGCAGATACTCCCGACGGGGCAGCGAATCGTCCTAATCAGCCGAAAGAGAAGCCAGCTCATCCCCTATCAAATCGTATTCGCCGATCTCGGCATACCCTTCTGCGCCGCAGAAGACTTACAAATCTTTCTGAGCCAGGCTTTTCAGGAACTTCGCGAATGTATTCTGATATGCGATCAGATTCATTGTACCAAAGGCATCTCTACAGATCCGAGAAGCCTGATTTTAACGCTGTGCGACAAAATCAAACGTTTTCCGCTCTCCAAACCGGACAGAGCAGCCCTTTCACAGTATCTTTTGGGACGCGCACCGCAGACGCTCTGGGAGGCGCTGGCCTGTCTGCGCGAATATCATGGGCCGCTCAAAGGGGATAATTCGGACGCCAAGCAAAGCAAATATTTTGCAGATATCCTCAAAGAGCTGTTCGAAGCCACAACGGTATCTGAATCTATCTCTGTATTCGGCAAGTGTTTTGAAGGCTTGCAAAAAGACTATGGAAAGTCTGAAGACGACATATTTTATACGGATCCGCCGTTCGTCTATTTATCTGCATTTGCTCAAAAATATGGCAGTGACTACCAAAAGTTTAGCAATGATATCGACAAGGCGATGCAGACACTTTCAAATTATAATGAACAGTCAGCTGATGCCGATGCATCCATCTTTAATCGTCAACTCCATCTGATGACTGCTCTGCGCACCAAAGGCCGTGAATTTGATACCGTCTTTATTCTCGACACTGTCAACAACATCTGGCCAAGCAAACTCGCTAAAACAGAAGACGAGCTTGAACAGGAGCGACGGCTGTTCTATGTAGCCATGACTCGCGCCAAAAAAAACTTATTCTTTGTCGTCGAGAATAATTTAGGAGACACACAATGTAATGTTTCTCCGTACTTGCAAGAGATGGGGCTAATATAACACGCTAAAAATATCTCATGACCTCGTTGCTCAGCGCAACCCCCAAGCCCTTTGACACATTCATCAATACGTCAAAAGCATTCTCATCGCTTCCACTAACCACAGGATAAAGAAATGACAGACACGTTCTTCACCCAATTCGCAAACGCAGAACCTCACGCAGACTCAACACCATTTCAGGTTGCTGCCTACGCAATCTGGAATAATCTGGGCACCCGACTACAGAGAAAATGCCTTTATACCTACCTATTTTCTACACTCATCTGTAATATCCGCGATAATTGTACCGACAAGGATTTTAGCAGTCTCGCAACAGACCTCGTCAAATATAGTTCCCCACAATTTCTGTCTCCATTGAAGAGTTTTTGGATAATCTAAAGCTATTTGCGCAAAAGCATGCTTATGATATCTATATCGACGAACTCATTTGCACGGACGAAATTGCATGGCGCGAAGTAATGCCATACCCACTGGCTTTCTATCAATGGGAACTCCCGGATCCCTGTGGTGAATTTGATTCATCAGAAGTCATTCGAGCCATTGATGAGCGATTACAAATCATGAAAGACGAACTGAATCCCCCAATTATTTATTATTTGGAGGAAATCTTGACCTAAATCATCAGGCTTGGAATGCACTTCAAGATAATCCCGTCTGGAAGAAAGCGATCAGAAACGCAGTTCCATTTCTCGATGATCCCAATGAAGACATCAGTGATTTGAAAATCTTTGCGAGTTCAGATGATCATGTTTTTATGGACAGAAGCCCTGAAACGCTCAAACGAGGACTGGTTATTCCCGCATCAACACAAGATGACCTCAAATGATAAAATTGATGTCATTATCATAGCAAGACGACAGCGTTCAAAGTCCACCAAGACCATTCATTCACATTAGACATCAAAACTGAAATATGATAAAATCATCGCGTGGCGTATCGGTATTAGAACGCTTTTCCAAAGATGTTAGAGTTTCAGGGTTATCGAGATGTCAATTCACGCATTAAAAATTCACGTTTTGATCGTTCTGCTGGGCGCGCTCTGCCTTGGCTTTGCAAGCGCGCCAGCCTACGCGGAATCGACTGACGAGATCCAGGTCAACTGGAAAGTGGACGGCGGCCTGACGGGCTCGACGGGGGCGCTGTGGCTCACGTTCGAGCTGCTCAAAGACTATATCGCGCCACAGCAGTGCATCTGGTGCCAGACCAACACGATGGATGAAACGATCACGGACAGCCTTTCCTGGCCGACGCCCAAATATGCCGCCAAAACAGCGGATGCCATGGCTTTCGGCGGCATCCCGCTTCTGGCAGTCGGCGCGCTGGCGCTCTCAAGCGGTCTGGAAGGGCGCATCCAAAATCTTGGTGCAGATGACATTTTGCTCGCCGAAGCCGTGACCATCAGCTCGCTGGCAAACCAGTTCGTCAAATTCGGCGTCGGGCGAGCACGCCCGTTCACGATACGCGATGATCCGGAAATGTACAAAGACCGCGCGGACGATAATCTGTCGTTCTATTCGGGGCATACCAACATGGCGTTTGCGCTGGTCGTCTCTGCGGGCACGATCGCGCATATCCGGAACTACAAGGCCGAACCATATATCTGGGGCATCGGCATGCCGCTGGCGCTTTTTGTCGCCTATACGCGCGTAGCCGCGCAGAAGCATTACTTTACCGATGTCCTGATCGGCGCCGTGATCGGCAGCGCCATCGGTTTTGCCGTGCCGTGGCTTCACCGAAACACCTCTATTTCCCAGACGAAGAAGGATCCCGTGTTTCACGATGTCACGATGGGGCTTGGCAACAACATGGTCTCAATCTCCGGAAAATTCTAAGAATAAATCACGCCCTTGTAAAAGACGCGCGGTCTGCGCG
>JAFZFY010000127.1 GCA_017555665.1 Pseudomonadota bacterium
GAAAAGTATGAAACCATCAGAGTTAAATTAAAGACGATTCCCGCCATTCTCATGGGAAACACGGATGGCGATGTGGAAATCATTGCAACCTCTAGCGATCCTAGTCGATTGGGGGTTTCAACCACATCACAAAAAGGGTTCGCCAGAGCAACTGCTTCGCGGAAGTTTACACCAAATGACTGGGACCAAGAACAAACGTTTTATATTTTCCCCATCGATAATAAAACGAAAGATATGGATGTCTCGGCAAATATCGATATCAAAGCCATTTCAACATATTATAGGGAATATAAAGACCTGAAAGGGAAATCGACTACTTTTACCGTGAAGGATAACGATATTTCGACAACCAAGATGAACATAAAGTGTTCCGGAGTGGCCACATGCAATTCCAATGCAACCACCGGAGAATGCAAAGTTTCCGTAAGCAGCAACCCCCAAAACAGTGAAGCCATCTCGGTGAGCTGTTCAAGCAGCAAAGTGACATTTAATACACACTTCAAACTCTCCGCAGATAACAACTATACGCATACAATCAAAGATATTACATCTGCCTATTGCGGCAACACGTTTGAAGGACGTTTCACAGGCATCGCCGGCCTCAGTTGCTCAGGGGAAGCGACGAATTACTACGCTTCAGGAACGGGCTCCATAGATTATTTGTATAATTTCTAGATTGCATCCACCATCGCGGCACTTTGCTTTGCCAAAGTGCCGCTTCCAAATGAAGCAATACATTCCCCCAAAATACCCAACAAACGGAGTTGACCATGAGCGCAAGATGCTCCATCTGCCCAAGAAACTGTCTCATCGAACCCGGAAAATTCGGCGCATGCGGCGCGCGCACATGCATTCAAGATCATGTCGTCCATGCGGACTACGGGCTTCTCTCGGCAATCCATGTCGATCCCATCGAAAAAAAGCCACTCCATCATTATCTCCCTGGCTCAAATGCGCTTTCTCTCGGCTCCTTCGGATGCAACCTGATGTGCAGAGGCTGCCAGAACTACTCTATTTCGCGCGCCAGATGCCAAAAAGGCGACGGTTTCAAACTATCGCCTGATGAGATTATTCAGACTGCCAAAACATATCAATGCCAGGTCATCGCATATACCTATAACGAACCCATCATCTGGGCAGAATTTGTATGCGAAACCGCCAAAAAAGTGAAAGCGGCCGGGCTCAAAAATATTATGGTCACGGCTGGCTACGTCACGCAAGACACAGCCAAATGGCTCTTCTCAGATATCGACGGCGCAAATGTCGATCTCAAAGGCTTTTCGGAAGACTTCTATAAAACATGGGCAAACGGTTCCCTTCAGCCAGTCCTCGAAACACTCGAATATCTCCACAGCATCCCCAATTTCTGGCTGGAAATCACAACGCTGCTCATTCCCGGCATCAATGATGATCCCCAAATGCTCAAAAAAGAATTTGAATGGATTGCCGAACATCTCGCCCCGACGGTTCCCGTGCATCTCAGTGCATTTCATCCCGACTACAAAGCCCTCGATATTCCAGCCACACCCGCACAGACAATTCTCCATGCAAAAAAAATTGCGGAAGATGTCGGGCTCAAGTTTGTCTATCCCGGAAATGTACGAATCCCAGCCGATACCCTTTGCCCATCCTGCAATGCCCCCGTCATCCGCAGACAAGGCTATCATATCGAGATCACAGGCCTGACTGGCGACCGATGCACTGCATGCCAAACCAAAATACCAGGCGTTTTTATATAATCTAAAAATCATATAAAGGCCGTATCGCGAAGCGATAGGCCGATGCGGGCCGTATCGCAAAGCGATAGGCCCGTCCCTACAAATCATTTTTCAAGTTTTTTAAATGCCACGGATAACATCAGCTTAATCCTATTGATCTGATTGACCTCGCTCGCCCCTGGATCATAATCAATCGGCGCAATATTCGCTTCTGGATACATCTCGCGCAATTTCTTAATCATGCCTTTTCCCGTCACATGATTGGGCAAACACGCAAACGGCTGCAGACATAATATATTGGATACCCCCGAATGAAGCAGCCCCATCATCTCTGCAGTCAAAAACCAACCTTCGCCAGTATTATTGCCGAGCTGAAGAACCGGCGTCACAGAACGAATCATCTCACGAATCGTATGCGGCTTATCAAATCGCTTGCTCGCGCGAAGCGCATCAAATGCAGGCTTCTGATAATATTCAATACATTTGACCGTCAAAGAAGAGAAAATATGTGATTTCAGCGGTCTTCCAAGTTTTTCATACAAAAATCCAGAATCAGAAAGCGCATACAGGAAAAATCCAGTCAAATTCGGAAGCACGGCTTCTGCACCTTCGGCTTCCAATAATTCAACCAAATGATTGTTGCCATCCGGATGAAATTTCACCAAAATCTCACCGACCACGCCCACGCGCGGCTTCACAACATCACGAAGCGGAAGCGCATCAAATGCCGCCACAATCTGGCCACATGTACGGCAATACCGCTGATGTTCCGCATCCTCCAAATTACTCAAACAAATATGATTCCAATGTTCATACAAAGCCTCTGCACTGCCCGGCTCAGCTTCATAAGGACGTGTCCGATACAGACATGTCATGAGCAAATCGCCATATACCATCGCCTGTATGACGCGAATCAAGAAGCGGTAACTGATTTCAAAACCAGGGTGACGCTCAAATCCCTGAGCCGATATCGGAATCACGGGCACATAGCCATATCCGGCATCCTTCAATGCCTTTCGGATGAATGATACATAGTTCGTCGCACGGCAACCGCCTCCCGTCTGCGTAATCATCACAGCCGTCGTGCGCGGATCATATTTGCCCGATTTCAATGCATACATGATCTGCCCAGTCGTGATAATCGTCGGAAAACACGCGTCATTATTCACATATTTCAATCCCTCATCGATGACTTTCTGGCCGCCATCCGGGACGATGACAAGCCGATAGCCATCCACGTGAAATGCCTTCTCCATCAGCCGGAAATGTATCGGGCTCATCTGCGGCGCCAGAATCGTATAACATCGCCGCATCCGTCGCGTAAATTGAACAGGCGCAGGCGTTTCCTGACATGGCATGCTCAAAATACCTTTGCGTTTGCGCTCCTCAAGCGCAGCAATCAATGAACGGATGCGGATTCGTGCCGCGCCGATATTGCTCCCTTCATCTATCTTCAACGCCGTATATATCTTTGAGCCAGACTGCAATATTTCCATCACTTGGTCTGTCGTCACAGCATCCAGACCACACCCAAAACTATTCAATTGAATCAGCTCAAGATCTGGCTGTGTCGTGACATAACGCGCCGCACAATATAAGCGTGAATGATATGCCCACTGGTCAATCACGCGAAGCCGTCCCCCCGTGTCACCGCGATGCGCCACGGCATCTTCCGTCAGCACCGCAATGCCATAGCCAGCAATCATTTCTGGAATACCATGGTTTATCTCGCGATCGACATGATAAGGCCGCCCAGCGAGCACCACACCTCGGATGTGATGTTCCGCCATATATGCCAGCGCCTCATCTCCAGCACGGCGCATATCCGCTTTAAAAGCATCACGCTCTGCAAATGCCGCTTCTGCCGCTTTGCGCACATCTTCTGCCTTCAAATCCTTATATTTTCCCAAAAACTCTTCATATAATCTTTTCCATAATCCCTTTCGGTCATCCAAATTAAAAAATGGATTCATGAAACAAATTCCCGAGCCTTTCAGCGCTTCTGTGTTATGCCTAATCACTTCGGGATATGAAGTCACAATCGGACAATTATAATGATTTTGCGCAGTCTTGACTTCCCTTTGCTCATAAGAAATACACGGATAAAAAATAATATCAGGCCGCTGCGCAATCAACCACGCGATATGCCCATGCACAATCTTCGCCGGATAACATGCGGATTCCGACGGTATCGACTCAATCCCCATTTCATATATTTTTTTAGAGGATTGTGGCGAAAGCAAAACCCTAAAGCCTAGCTTTGTAAAGAACGTATGCCAGAACGGATAATTCTCATAAATGTTCAGCACGCGCGGAATCCCTATCGTTCCGCGAAATGCCTGTTCAACCGAAAGCGGCTCATATTTAAACAAGCGCTTATATTTATAATCAAACAAATTCGGCACACTCGATTTGTTCACAGCACCAAGCGGCCGCTCGCAACGGTTTCCCGTCAAAAATCGCGTCCCATCCGAAAACGTATTGACGGTCAACAAACAGTTATTCTGACACCCACCGCACCGACGCATACTGATTGTATGCGAGAATTTTTCGAGTGCTTCACCAAAACGTATCGAACTCAGTACCTTATCCGCAGGACAACGCATCCGCGCGATAAGCGCACAGCCGTATGCCCCCATCAGCCCTGCAATATCCGGGCGCACTGCATGCACACCCGATATCCGCTCAAACGCCCGCAATACCGCATCATTCAAGAATGTCCCGCCCTGAACAATGACTTTCTTACCAATCGAACGCACATCGCGCAGTTTAATCACTTTATAAAGCGCATTCTTAATAACCGAATAACTCAACCCGGCAGAGATATCACCGACAGATGCCCCCTCTTTTTGCGCCTGCTTCACGCGCGAATTCATAAAGACCGTGCAACGCGTCCCCAAATCAATCGGCGCGCGTGCAAACAATGCCTCGCGTGCAAAACTCGCTGGCGTATGCCCAAGGCTGCGTGCAAATGTCTCAATAAATGAACCGCAACCCGAAGAACACGCCTCGTTGAGCATGATGCTTTCAATCACCCCCTCGCGAAGCATCATACACTTCATATCCTGACCGCCAATATCGAGTATAAATTCCACGCCGGGCAAAAACGCTTCCGCCGCGCGGTAATGCGCAATCGTCTCAATCTCGCCTTCATCTACACAAAGCGCTTTCCGAATCAGCCCCTCGCCATATCCCGTCACACAGGCATTCGCAATCGCAATCCCAGAAGGCAAGCGCTTCCCAAGCAGTTTCAACACCTCAACCGTCTTTTCGAGCGGCCGCCCCTCATTGCCGCCATAATGCTCAAACAAAATCTCGCCTGTTTCTGCAATCAAAACGACTTTTGTGGTCGTCGAACCGGCATCTATACCCAAAAACGCCCTACCGCTATACGCCTCCAACGCCATACGGGGCGCAGAAAGCTGATGTCTGTTGCAAAACGACGTATAGGCTCGCTCGTCTTCAAACAGCGGCGACAACCGCTGAACCTCGCTCGCCGACACATCTTCAAACTCTTTGAGCCGCGCCAAAAGCCCCTGCCAATCCACAGGTTCGCCTTGCGCAGACAACAGCGCCGCGCCCATCGCAACAAACAAATTGGCATTGTCCGGCACAAGGACATCTTCCGCTGGCAGCTTCAATGTCTCCACAAACCGCTCGCGAAGCGACGGCAAATAGTGAAGCGGACCGCCTAAAAAAGCCACTTTGCCGCGAATGGGATGCCCACAAGCCAGAACACTCACGGTCTGGTTCACAACCGCCTGAAATATGCTCGCGGCAATATCTTCATGCCGCGCCCCCTCATTGATCAACGGCTGAATGTCCGTCTTCGCAAACACCCCGCAACGCGCCGCAATCGGATAAATCATCCGATGGTCGCGTGCAAGCCGATCAAGTCCCGCAGGATCCGTCTCCAAAAGCACGGCCATCTGATCGATAAACGCCCCAGTGCCGCCAGCACATGTCCCGTTCATCCGCTGATCAAGCGTCTTCCCGAAAAACGTAATCTTCGCATCCTCGCCACCAAGCTCTATTGAAACATCCGTTTCCGGCAACAATTCCGCAACCGCATGACTCGAAGCAATCACTTCCTGGCAAAAATCAAGCCCCAGCCGTTCTGCAGCGCCAATCCCCGCACTCCCCGTCACACGCAGCGTCATGCACGGGCACCCCAATTCACTCGCAATCTCATTCAATATCCGCGAGACAGCCGCGCGAATGTCCGAAAAATGCCGACGATACGTCGAATAAACCGTCTGCAGATCTGCATCCAGCACAACCGCCTTGACCGTTGTTGAACCGATATCAAATCCACAATTGTATATACTTACCATGTACAAGACCTTATCAAAGTTTAAGCTACTCTGTGGTTATAAAAAACCACGGGTTAGAAACAACTGATTCGGTCAAATTATTCAAATGATACTATTTCACAACAATATTACACTTTTGTATTCATTTCACATCTTTATCACATTACAGTTCAGCCGCCCTCTAAATCATGAGCATTCCCCTTTCGCGCCTAAGGGCAAAAGTGATTGTACATCTAACGACAGCCTGTTCCGCAATGACCACCATACTAAAAAAACTATGGGATGAACCGTAACCTTGTCACAGTCAAGGACACACCTGCCTCTGCACCGGGCATTCTGTTCTCCGATAGAAAAGTGGATTTAGGGGAACGTGCGGTCCAAACGCCCACAGCAAATGGCTGTATGCAACGACGGTTACGCCGAGATACAGCCACTATGCTCAGTCATCCGAGCACTTTGTTTTGATATAGACATCTCTGCATGATGCCGGATCAACATCTTTCAACACCCAAAAATCATGTTCACATGCATAGGCACGCACAGGCCCCTCCAGTGAATCCGCAAAGCAATACACGCTATCGCCAATACAAGTCGTACAGACAGGCCACCACCGCACATCATGAGCGCACTGTTCAACAATGTCCCAATCCCCATTCCGACATGTAAAAATATCATCTTGTATCACTTTATAATCCAGCCCATCCCCGCTGCATGTCATGCAAGCAAATTCCTGAGTTTCATCTTTAAACCTGCACAATCCTTCATTTTCACAGACTTTTGCATGCATCTTACCTTCTATGCATGTGCCCAGCGTATGATCATCGATACAACGATCCGGACCATTCACAGCGTATCCTTCTGGTATCCAACGATCATCCCAGCACTCTTTGCAATACTGATTCCCAAAACACCCCAATACATCGTTACAAGCCTTATCCAAAACCCAGTTGCCGTATTCGCACCGATATTCCTGTGAATCCTCACATTTGGTCATGCCGCTCTGACACTCCACACACACGCCGTGTTCACATACCGGTTTGTCCCCTTCGCAGGGCATATCCACAGTCCACAGCCCATTCTTACACGACACCACATTTTGCTCCAGGCACCTCATCTCCCCCGTTCTGCAATCTGCCACCTTATCATGCACCGCACATGTCGCCTTGCCGGTTTCATCCGAGATACAAACGACCCCTTCCGGGCACATCTCACTTTCACACAGGCATTGACCACCCATGATATAATGGCCACCGCTATAAAGACAGATATCCTCAAAGCTCAATTTGGTCTTCACATCGGTATTGCCTGACGCGCCGGGATCCGGCTTTTCTGGACACACCGTATCTGTCGGGCATTCACAGTGACTGTTCGCATCCACAAGCGCGGAAACATCAATCTCATTATTGCACCCCATGATCACACATGCACCACACCAGACACGCCATATATACTTTTTCATGTCAAATCCTTCTCGAAATCATGAAGAATACACCCAAATATGCCTCTACAGATCACAGATCATTCAATCCACGATCAAGCGATCCCCATCAGCCCTGAAACATTCCAGATTTCTGATTTACTGACATCGCCTAAAAAACCATCATAAACGCCGCCGACGACGGACCGATCTGATAACTGAACGATCTCGAATCCTTATGATGTGTATATCTGTAACCCGCGACAGCGGTCATGATCGTACCAGACACGACCATGCCCACACCGACCCCAAACGCACTCCATCCCGACAGATAAAGCGGCGATATCTTCGTGGTGCCGCCGGAACTGCTGATATTGTCGACATTCATGCCTAGGGCTGCACCTGCCCCTGTGAGCACCAGACCAGCGATGCCCAAACCTGCGCCTGTCCATAACAGCTTCCATTCCGATTCAGAGCCTTCCTCTACACTCCCCTTCTCGCGATGCTGCGCATTCTCAATCTTCAATTTCGCGATCTCACGCGTCTGCTCAAGCATGGAGCTTTGCGAACACTCCGGATGCTCCGCTTCATAGCGCGCATACCAGATCCGACGCGCCATCCCCGGATCCACCTCCATTTCTGACGTGAAATCACTCGCTTTTTGAAAATATATCAACGCCTGCTCGCGCTCCCCCTGCCCCTGCAATGCCAATCCCGTATAGTAATTCAATACCGGCGATTTCCGGCATTCAGGATATAACTTCGATGCCACATCTATCGCATCTTTATAATTATGCTCATTCACTGAGGCGATCATCTTGTCTATCCCATCTCGCCACATCTGATTTTCATATAAATTCATACAATCTTCGCCGTAAACATTGCCGCTGCTCAAAAGCATCATCATACATATCCAGAAAAACAAATATCCGCTATATTTCATCTCCATCTTCCCTGATAATGATAATGACCGTATGGCTTTGCCTGCTTCGGGCAAATAATCTAACTTTTCTTTTTATGTCAATTCGTTCGAAAAGTCCAAACAAAAATCGCCATAAATGACGTTACGATTCAGCCATACAGAAAACGCCGTGGGCGTTTTATATTTGTAACCCCAATTGGCGCATTGCGACTATCGGGGGCAGGTTGATTCTTCTTTTTTCTCAAATTGCCTGCCCGAAGGGCAGGCAATTTGGGGGAGGAGATTAAAAATGCGCCTTTCCCTCGGCAGCTAACACAACCGGGGGCTAGAAACTCAAAGCAATACGGGCGATTTGGGGACTATTGGCTTCAATCGCGCTCAAATAAAGCTCTCAGCAAGCCGATTGCGCGGCCGCGATGCGATACCGACAGCTTCTGCTGCTGCGTCAGATCTGCAAATGTACACCCGGCCTCCGGACAATAGAACAGCGGATCATACCCAAAACCGCCCGTGCCATGCGCCGCATTCAATATCCTGCCGTATGCATATGCCTCAAACGCGACTTCCACGCGAGCAATCGAATCCGCATCTGGCTTAACCTCGCGACCTTCCGCATCATAAAACCTGATCTCATATATACCAGGATCAAGACTGGACATACGCGCCCGAATATAATCAATATCCTCCTGCTCTAAAATCACGAGGCAAAGCGCACACGTAAAATGCGCACCACGCTCCGATTCAGGCACGCCTGCCATGTTTTTCAACAGCTTGCGGTTATTCGCTGCCGTCTTGTCGGGATCCATATCCGCATCCGGCGCAAGCCTGCCATACCTGGCACTGTGAATGCCCGGCGCACCGTTCAGATGATCGACACAAAGCCCGGAATCATCCGCAATCGCATTGATATGAAAATGCCCGGCATACGCCCGCGCTTTCAGCCTCGCATTTCCTATAAAGGAATCTGCATTCTCATCGACCTCCACCGATCCGGGGGCTGGAAGAATCGAGACCGCCGTCACTGCCGAAGCAAATTCCTCTGCTTTATGTGCATTTTGAGATGCCAATATCAATTTCATAAAATGACATTTTTGTTGTTAATGGAATTGTGCTTTACAAACGAAATATGTTTTTGACCTCTCCCGCGTTTTTACGAATATATAGATAATCTATATATATAATTTGCGAGCTGTATGCGCAGCATAAGCGAGCAGCGGCGCGTATCGGCTTTGGCCGATAGCGGCGCGAACAAACCGTAAAAAAAAGCCCCCAAAGCTGAACCAGCATCAGGGGCTTGAGGATAGATCAAAGATATGATCAACCGAATGCACCGTTTTCATCGGGGCCGTTGTCATCCGGACCTTCTGCCGCAGGCGCGTCTTCGCCTTCCGCTTCCACGTTCTCCGGACCGATGATCGTGCCCATGGGAACGACGTTCAACACGCCGTTATCCGCGCGCATCACAAGCGTTCCGACGGGTTCTTCCAGGAAATTGATCGAATCCGGCGAATAATTCACGATGAGGTTGAGATCAAGCTCGCCGAAATTCCTGCCGTTATTGATGTAATCCTGGTCTTCGTCACCTGCAAAGAAACGCCATCCGGAATCGTGTTCGTGCATCGGCTCTTCGCGAACCATGACCGAAATGCGATAGCCGTCACAAAGGACGCGGTCTGTCGCGATGCCGGTCTTGCCCTGATACTCGATGCCGAGAAGCGCCTGAACCTGATCATCCTGAATCGCAAGCTGTTTGACATGCTTCTCGCACCATGCATTGAACGACCAGATATCATCTTCAAACAGCCTGGAGATGATCTTCATATTGATATCGAGGAATCCGGAAAGCCCTTCGTCTTCGGTACGGCCCATCGACACAAACATGAAATAGACGCAGCCACAGAGCGCGCTGACGGCGTAATCGATAAAGTTGTCAAAAATCTCGTTCGCGGTATTTGCCTCATCAATCGCGAGACGGATGCAAGTATCGTCATCGATGAGCCCGCAGGCACAGGCCGCACGGATCAACATGATGCGCTCGCCGATATCCCAGGCGAGATACCCCTGAGGCCCGACGAAATTGCGAAGCATCATAGAAAAGTCACGGCTCACGGTGTAATTGTGCGCGCCCTCCTCATCGAGATCGGCAATCTCGAAGTTGGGGTGACCGTCCCATTCGCAAGCGAAATCGTAATATTCATTGAAGAAATGGAAGAACTCCACCTTCTGGGCGAGCAGCGATTCCTCATCATGGATTCCGAAAACGCTTTCGAGATAATCCCTTAACTCGGCAGCATTTTCATCGGTATCGCAGTGCCAGATGAGGTCAAACCCCATGTGTTCAGGCACACCGGGCAGGCGGCGAAATGAGGGCAGACCGGCGAGCACCGCACAAAAAGTGTGATCATCAATGATCTCCTGGTCTTCTTCCTGGACTTCCTGCTGTTTTGCGATGAGCGCTTCTTTAAAACTCGCTATGCTTTGAAGGATCGATTCCATCTGCGGCGTCATGGGCAACCTCACTAAAAAGAAGAGAACACCCCGAAGTGGGGCATAAAACCACTACCCTTTCAAACTATTGTAAATATTCACGCAATCCTCGGCAGTCTTGCAAATGCAGGTGCAAGAAGCCATCGCGTGCGCGCGAATATCGTTCCATGACGGCGATGCATAGACATCAAGCGCATCCATCACGGCATCATAGAATTCGTCGCTGTCATATTTGAGGAACGTAAAGCCGTTGTCCTCATCTGTAATTTTCTCAAGGTTGCGGACGCGGTGGATATCCTGCGCGACGGCGCCGGTATTTCTCGCGACTGCGACACAGCCATACTGCATGGCGGTGAGGTGAAGCCGGCAGAGGCACTCATGCTTGGCAGGCATGAGGAGGACATCGGCGGCACTGAGGATATTGCACACCTCTTCGCGCGACGGCTTGTGATCGATCCAGGCGACCGATCCCTTGAACTCGCTGCACCAACCGGCAACGGCGGCCTGATACGCGTCATTTCCCGCGCCAGCGATGACGAGCGCCACCTGGCGATCCATCAGGTCATCGAGGATATCATTGACGAGATCGATGCCCGATTCGGCATCGAGACGGCCGACAAACGCCACGAGCGGGCGGTCTTTGCCGAGGTGATATTTCTTGAGGAACGCGGATTTGCAGCGATTCTTGCCAGCCATATCCGCCGCGCTGTATGTCGCGGCAATCGCCTTGTCGCAAGCAGGCCCGGTCTTCTTCATCGCGATGCCGAGACGGATCGTGCGGACCGCGTCCAGACGGCCAAAAAGCGCGCCTTCCATGCCGATATCCTTGCCGCGATTCTTCTCAATACGGCGGCGGACGCTGTCATTCGGGAACGCGATCACGTCTGCATGCAGATACACGCCGTTGAGGATGCTCAGCTTGCCATAGAATTCCATGCCTTCGCTCGTGCCCATCTCACGGGGCAGCCCCAGGCGGCCGAGCCACGACATGTCGATCGTGCCCTTGTCCTCGATCCCCGCGACGAGCGCGACCGAGCGCGCCGATTGCACACGGCTGTCATCCGCATACAGGCAGCGCATCATCGTCGGGACAAGCGCCGTCTGCAGACCGACGACCTGAACGATATCATAAGCCACTGGCGATTTCGACAGCCACTGACACACCGCATGCGCATACACCGCGCACGCCGTAATGCCTCGGTCATCTTTCAGGTCAAGGCCTTCGCGAAGAATCTCGCTGTCCATATAGAACGCGCGCACATGGCTGTCACGACGACCCTCATACACGCGGACGGCATGATCCACACCGTCTACCCGCGCGCTGATCGACACCAGACGCTCGGCAAGACGGCCCTCGCCCTCATCAATATTGGACACGCGCGGAACAACGACATCGACTTCAACGCCGGCTTGATTCTGAAGGCTTTCAGGAAGCTCCCAGTTCAGACCTCCCGACAAACAAATCCCATTATCCACATATAAAACTCGAAGCATATTCGCCGTTCCATTCCAGTTTTTACGTCAAATCCTACCCGGCCAATTCTGAGCCAAATAAAATTTGCACAAGTCTTACACGAAAGCCATCCATTCGGACAGCATAAAACATTTTTATCCTAACTCGCCAATTTCTTTATTGTCAACCTTTATCCGCTTTACTGGCGAGCGCTATCCGGCTATCGCCGGATACGCGCCCGCGCGCAGCCTATCCGTTTGAACGGATACGGCTGCGCCTCTACTGCGCCACATCCCGAAGCCCCTCGCCGACACCGCGAAGCTGATAATACTCCGAATCCGACACCCACAGGCGTATCCCATCCGAACACTCCACTTTCACCCAGCCGGGAAGACGCGCCACCTCGCGCACCGTCATGCCGGGCACATAGCCCGTATCCGTGATCACCGCAGACTCCAGAACAGGCTCCGAGCGCAGCGTGTCGATACCTGTCAGCACGCCGAAATGCATCGCATCCGTCCGATGATAACGATACACGAACACGAGCATGCCCACCGTCATCACCAACATCAGGGCGCTCACCCCGATCAGCACCCTGAAGGCGCGCCGTCGTCGGCGCAACGCGATCATCACGCCCAGCGAGACAAAAAACAGCGACCAGAACGCGATCAGCCAGCCATGAAGCTCGCCCTCCGAAAACTGATGCGTCTGCGACCAGTCCAGATATCCCTCCGGCAGACCGCGCACAAACTGCGTGTTCGGGCGCTTCTGATACACGCGATGCTCGATCAGGCGCTGAAGATCCTCGATATCGACCGTAATATCACGCGACGGCACGACCAGATTGAGCTGCTTCATACACGCCATGGCCGATCCGAGCGCGCCTGCGCGGTAATACGCCACAGCCTGATTGTGCAACAGGTCCGGTTCGAGCGGATCCATCCCTCTGACGATCAGCTCCTTCTCATACTGGCGATACACCTCGCCGGCTTCGGCGGCATTGCCTTCCGAAAACTTCTTCTGGGCGAGCTGTTCAAGCGCTTCCAGAGAAATCCCGTCCGCATCGACCGCCGCCGTATCCCCGATGACATCGTGTGGGGTGGCGCATAAGCACATGGCCAGCCCCAGAATACATATCCGCTTCATCACACGCGCCCCCCACGCCTGACCGCACGGCGAAGCGCCGAGACGACCTCCGAAAGCGCTTTCTCAGAAAGCGGCTTTTTCGTGCTGTAAACATTCTCTTTCAACGCCGCGATGCTGGATTTCAACACCGAGAGTTCCTCTGCCGTCAGCAGTTTCTCCAGTTCCGCGTAAAAAGCATCCCTGCCGTCATCCAGCCCAAGCCCGAATCGCACATCCATGATTTTTCCGATGATATCGAGCTGCGCCTGCGCCGTGTCTGCCGTTTCAAGGCTTTCGAGGCACTGTTCCGCCGCCTTGACGCGCTCCGAATCCTGCCGCATACGGCGCACGCGACGGTAAAATATCATCCCGATCAGCCAGACCAGGAACAATACGGGCGCCAAAGCCAGCCACCCCAGCGGTATCACGCACGAGGCGTTCCGATGGCTCAGACGGATATCACGGATCGACACGCTATCCAGGCGGTGCGTCTGCGCCCGCACTGACGTTTCAGGCAGATACCCGTCGCCGACCCTGATTTCAAAAGGCTCTGTCGCGAGCCGCTTGTACTGGTGATGCTGGGGCTCAAACGTCACGATCTCGACAGGCGGCAGCGTGAAACTCCCTGTTTTCAAAGCCATCAGTCGGATGCGGAACTCGCGTTTCGACATCAGCCGATCCCCGATGACTTTTTCTTCCGTAAGATCGTTGATCGTCGGGTACACACGGAACGCCTCAGGATCCTCGCCGATCACATACGGCGCAAGCCCAATGCCGGCTGCCGGCGAATCCGACCAGACCTTGACTTTCAGGTTCACCACATCGCCCACACGGATCTCACGCTCAGACAGCGAGCCGCTGATCTCGAAATTCCCGACATTTCCGATGGCCATCCCGGCAGGTCTCGGTTCGGGCAAAGGGAGCACCTCCACGACGCGCGGCGTGTTCATCACCCAGGGTTTCGACGGCAGATACGGCACTTCCGCTTTCAGCGGGGGCAGCGATATCTTGCCGGCTGTCATCGCCGTCACAAAGAACACCGCATAAGGCTCATGCGTATAAGTCTTCCCGTCAAAGGAGGCGTGCCCCGCCGGTGCCGTTCGCCCTTCCACGACATACCAGTGCGCAAAATCGGGCTCCTCGACATTATAAAAGACCTGACCACGGCTGGAGGCGACATAGACATCATACGCCACGCGGATCGTCTCGCCCAGATAGATCTGATGCGCCGGCACGCGAAGATCCACGAACATATCATCCGGCGGTGCCGCCAGGCGCGCATGTTCCGGCCCTCCGGCTTGCGCCTGCCCGTCCTGTGCCCAGGCACACACGGGCAACAGGCAACAAAGAAACGCACCTATTTTCAACAGATTCCCTATTCTCATCGGCTTGCTCACGGCTCACCAGTCCTTTCCGCTGCTACGTTCCGGAAGCTGTCCGGGAAGCGGCACATAGTAAAGCCCGCGCTCCATATCATCCATCAGCGCATCGATATGATCTTTTTCATGCTGGCGTGCATCATACTGAGAGGCCTTGTTCCCCTGGGCATGCTCGTCCGGCGTGGACTCGTCCCCTTCCGCATCCGAACCCTCGCCACGAGGCGTTGCAGCCGTCTCAGACGGCTTTTCGGGCGCTTGATTTGGCTGATCCTTCTGATCCTTGTTCTCGTCCTGCTTGTCCTGCTTGTCCTGCTTGTCCTGCTTGTCCTGCTTGTCCTCCGAATCCTTGTTGTCTTCGGAGTTCTCGTCTTCCGAAAGCTTGATCTCCAGGATTTCAAACACCCCGTCACGCGTCTCATTTTCCGACCGAAAATGTATGCTCCGCGTCACCGGCTTCTGAAGCACCCGCGTCACCGCATACAGTTCAGGCATCCAGTGCGATGTGAGTATCCCGCCTGTTTCCACAGAATATTCGCGCGAATCCTGTTCCCCTGTCATGAACGACTCGAAATGCACAAGGCGTTCGTCCACCTCGTCAAAGCCGATATAATCCATCTTGACGACAGCGCGGAGAAGCTCCGCGTTCGGCCCAATCTTCGGATGATATCGCCTGACCTGATGCGGGCAAAGCCAACTCGGTTGCCAGGTGTGATACCGGCTGCCCTCGATCCCCTCCAGTTGAAGATCCTCATCCAGCACATCCGGCTTATCCGGGCAGATGCCGGATGATTTGAACACGAGGTTATACTCATGCGAAGAAGCCTCTGGCTTGAGCGCGATCTCAAGATAATAGGTGCGCCTGTCATCCGTAATATTCTTCAGGACGACGTAATCTGACGCGCCATAATCGTCTTTCAGCTCGGGATCATGTTTATGCCGCAGCACCCTGTAGCACACCGAATCGCCACAGAACGCGCCATTCTCTGTCAGCGTCATGTCGTCATCGCCATAAACTTTAAGCGTGGTATCTTTGAGCACATGCCGTTCTGCGGCAGGCACTTCGATCTCGAACAGCCCTTGCTGCCCGCCCTCAAGCACGACTTCAAACCGGTCTGGCCGCCCGGCACAGAGCATCAGCTTTTCATAGTTCATCCCCGACTCAAGCCTGACCGGGATCTGCGCCAGATCATCCGAGTACGTCACCGTATCATCGATCTTGCCACAGTCCACCTGGCGAGAAAAGTCTGCAAAGAGACGCGCTTCGCCGTTATGAACCGTATAGAAGTGGACGTAATGCATGCCCGTATTCTTGATGAGGAGTTCCGGAAGATCGATCTCAAGATTCTGCCGGTCAGCCTCCGGGATCTCGCCCTCTGGGATCGGATATTCGTAATGCGCGATCGGCGGTCCAAACGACATATCCGCCCCAGGTGCCTCGTAGCAGTCCACGTGAAGCTGAACAAAAGGCAGCTCGGAAGATTCATCCATCCAGATCTTTCTGTCGAGCGGCTTCAGCTTCAGCTTGGCAAGCAGGATCTCATACGCCCTGACATTTGCTTTAAACCACACGCCCTCCTTGCACACGACGATATCGGCAAAAGAGTCATCCGGCTTGATCTGCAACGCGTGTCCGGGCGCACTAGCCTGAATCTGTTCATTCGGAATATACGACCTGCATGGCGGAAACCATTCCGAAATGACCTTCGAGATCTCGCCGCTGATATCCAGTCCGAGCGATTCCGCGATATAGAAATGTGACAAAGCCTTTTCAAAATCAGCCTCTTCCGCCCATTCAGACAAAGCCACGGGGCAGAGCAAAGCTGTGCCATAAGCATAGTGGAGCGAAGCGCGAAACCTTGTAGACTCCGAGATGATCTCAGATCGCTGTTCGCTGTCGAGCGCAGTATTCAGCTTGAGGAGCGCATCGAGTTCAAGCCTGGCGCGATCACACTTGCCGGCCAGGATATCGAGAATGGAGCGGTTATAGTCGAGATATCGCTGGCTCGCGCCATCGGCATCTTTTCGCGCAGCCTGCAATTCAGCCATAGCCGCATCATAATCACGCACCTGCACGTCAGCCTCGATACGCGCGAAGCGCTCCTCCGGGTGATCCGGAAAGATCAGATCACACGCGCTGCAGCCCCAAGCGCAAACCAGTGCCACCAGAAGCGTTCTGCCGCCGCGCATCACTTCACCTCCCCGGACATGCCAGATACGCCATCATCGCCGCGCAAGCCAGCTCCGGCCATGCCATAACGCCTGCGGACAAAGCCGACGAACCAGATCACCCCAGGAAACACGAACATCAGGACGATCAGTCCATACGCCGGGATCAGGAACCAGGCATAGAGCTGCTCGCGGTACAGAGAAGACATCATGCCGCGCGGCCTGTGCCCGATGCGGTGCGCGTCCCACGAAGCGAGGATTTTCTGTGCCGCCTGTTCGGGCATACGGATACGGCTGAACTCGCCGCCGGTAAGCGTCGCGATCTGTTCCAAAAGATCCGTTTCGAGCTTGGATATCACGGGCCGCCCCTCGTACATCAGTCGCGCCCCGTGTTCATCCTTCAGCTCCGCGCCATTTTCCGTGCCAACGGCGAGCACGTCCACAATGATGCCCTCGTCCTGGTATTTGGCCAGAAGCGCATCCAGATCCCCCGAATGCGTCTCGCCATCCGTCACGAGGAGGACATGCCGTGTTGCCGGAATCACATCCGCATTCAGGGACTCGCTTTCGAGAAAGAGCGTCAGCGCGGTCTTGAGCGCAAGCGTCAGATCCGTGCCATGCGTCGGCATCGTGTCCGTCTGCGCACGCCTCAGAAAAGACTGGATAAAGCGCACATCCGGCGTATGCGGAGCCTGAACCACAGCTGTATCGGTAAAATACACGAGCCCGAAATCATCCCCATAGCTATGCTCAAGGAGATATGCCACTTCGTCGCGTGCCACATCCAGACGCGACGGCTTGACATCGTCAGCATCCATCGATCGAGAAAGGTCAAACAGTACCGTCACGATCATCGGCGTGCGGCGCAGGCGCGTCGTTTTTTCTGCCCCTTCAGGCCCCATCAGGGCGAGGACGAGAAGCGCGAAAAACAGGATCGTGCCGATCTGTCTGCCGCGAACCTGAAAAAAACCGGGATCCTGCGAAAATGCATGCACATTTTCAGATACATTTGATGGCAAAAAGCCGTGCGTGCGCATATAATTATATATATAATATATCACACCGCCGCAGAGACTCAGATTTAAAATCAATAAACATATAAACGCAAGAAGCGGAAAACGCATCGGCACGCAGAATGTCACAATCGTCGATATTACGAATGCGATACAACCAGCCAAAGCACTGATTTTACAGAGTTTTTTTACGCTCTTCTTTTCCGGATCACGGCCGAGCTTTTCATATATTTCATTAACACGGCAGCGTTTCCACACCAGATGATAAACATAGCCCAGCATGACTGCCATCATCGGCACCAAGAGATATATCATCTGCGGATGGCTCCACTGCTCGATAAATGTCATAATTTCTCCCCAATATAGACGCAATGATATATATATTTATGCGTGCATGAGGTCATGACGGAATCTAATGACGAGGGGGTAGCGGCGTATTGAGCCTGAACGGTCTGCCATCCGGCAGACCGGCAGGCGAGATAGCCGCGCAGGGGGAGTCTTCCCCCTCCCAGATCCAAAGAACTCAAATACGCCATCGACTTCCGCATCCCTCCCTCCCATCACGGATAATGCCTGACTGCGGTCACATAGATCCCGGCAGCCATGAGCGCGAACAGGAATCCCAGTGCCGCATAGTGAAGCGAAAGGTCGAGCTGGTTGTTGCGTCGGTTTTCCACAGACACCTGCGGTTCAAGCTTTTCGAGGATCGTCGTCATTTTTCCCATGAATTCTTCATCGCGTGAGACACGGTAGGAAATGCCGCCCGTTTGCCGCGCGATATCGGCCAGGAGTTTTTCGTTGACGGGGAACTCCGCTTCAAAATAGGAATAGCCGCCTGCAGCATTGACTTCGGCAAGCACGGCCTTGTCGCTTGCGCCGATCACGACAGGGAAGATCTTGACATCGTACATCTGCGCGGCATCGACAGCCTGACTCACGCTCACACGCCCGCCTTTCTGGTCGCCATCCGACACCAGAATGATATTTTTAGACTTCGCATGCGAGTGCCGGAGGCTCGCGACAGCGCTCATGATCCCGTCGCCAATGGCAGACTGCGTCGCGTCGATATCGTTGATGCGCCGCTTGCGCAGGTGGCGGTCGATCAGCTCGTAATCCGTCGTCATCGGGATATCGATGAACGCATACTGCCCGAACATCGCGACGCCGATGCGGTCACATCGCGACACCATATCCGAATCACGCGAACAGCGATCCGCCCGTGAGCGGACGAAGCCGAGTATCGTGTTGCGGGCGACATTGTAACGGTTGGGCGTGTACTCGTTCATGATCTGCCTGCGCTGCATCTCGCTGACGGAGTAGTCGTAAGCCTTCATCGACGCAGACATATCGACGACGAAATAGATCTCGATGCCTTCGGTGCGCGTCTCCTGAGTCGCGCCGCCATAAGGCCTGGCCAGCGCGATCGTCAGAAACACGAAACAGAGCGTGAGCAGGATTGCCGAGATACAGAGGGCCCAGAAGCTGACCGAACGAACCAGGACGCGCCATTCAGGATGCAACATGTGCCATCGATGTCCCGTTACCGGGGCTCCAGCATCGGGCAGAGCGATCCGGCGCACCCACAGGCGCGTCAGCATCACGAGCGAGATCAGGCCAAACGGCACCACGAGAAGGCCGATAAACGCCCACGGATATTCAAACGAATCAATCGCCGGATGATTGAACAGAAGATTGACAAGATCCATCTTTCCTCCGTCAGTGCCCGGCGTTTTCGCCGTGTTCAGAGGACGGCATCAAGAGCGCCGCCACGCGTTTCATCTGCGCATCATCCAAAGGTACGCCCAGATCCGACACGCCTGGATCCGACACGCCGTGAGCGTCTGCCGAAACGATATGCGCCTTCCCGTCGGGCGCGTCCCCGGAGGCTTCCTGTTGAGGCACGTCCCCAGGCTGGACGTTCCCTGACGGCATCGCATCCGCCGAGTCATCCTGCCGCATCCGGCTCAGCACATCGAGGCGCGCAGCGAGATATCCGGTGTCGCGCAGGAGCATCAGATTGCTGGATCGTTCGGGGATATCGCCGGCAAACTTGACCAGATCCGCCAGTTCCAGGATGCGCCTCGTCTCCATGCAAATCGCAGGCGGCAAGCCGAGATGCTTCATCCGCAGAAAGAGCTCACGCGTCGTGTCACAGAGGCAAGCCACATCAAAATCGCGGCTGATCAAGCGCCGGAGCGCGACAGACAAGCGATCGTGATATGCGCGCATTTCGGAATCCGTCGTAGGCTCGATATCCGAGAGGACGCGCATCTCAAGCCAGAATTCTTCGAGCGGTTCAAGTTCGGGCACGCCATCATCCGGCACCACCTGCTTTCTTCGGCGCAGGCAGAACATTCCGAGCACGCCCATCCCCACAGCCGAAGCACCGAAAATCAGCCACGGCCAGGGATTGACGCGATTTGCCCAGACGTGAAAAGTCAGGCGCGCCTCCAGGCTTGCCTCATCGGAAGATGGGGTCACCTGAAACACACGCCTGGCCACGTAAAACGCCTGCCGGTGACCGTTTACCGGCTCGGTAAGCTCAAAATGCACAGGCGCAGAATAGAAATACCCGGGGCGGCGATACTGGCATTTCAGTGTCACGCGTGACTCCACCAGCTTGTTCTCAGCCACAGGGCGCATATCGATCTGCGGTCGCTCGCATTCGATCCCGTCGCGATCATCCGGCACGACTTCGAGGCGACATGCCTCATCGTGAGTCACGGCATACGCATACTGAACACTACTGAGCATTTCCGCATGCGTGCGATGATCCGACTGATCCATCAAGGCGTAATGGCAGAGTTCTTGAGCCGCCACGCGCTCAGGCATCACGGCGGCCATCCCGAGTACCGCAAACAGCGCGGCTCCCATGCGCAAGCGCGCTGCCAGCCAGCCCGCAGCCCTAAACATGCGCCGCTCTCCTGTCAAAAGCCCGCGCGATCGGATGCAGCGCATCATCAAGCGTCGAGAGGCGGACAAACGTCAGCCCTGCATGATGAAACAGGTCGCGAAGCGACTGCATCCGCGCATCAAAACGCTCGCGATATCGCGTGGCAAAGTCAGCTTTCGCCGTATCTGTAAGCACCATGCCGCCGCTTCGCGCATCTTCGAGCACCGCCAGGCCCAGATTCGGCATATCCCGTTCAAGCGGATCCGAGATCACCACGGGAATCACCTCGTGATGATGCGAAGCCTGACGCAGCGACTGCGAAAAATCTTCGGACAGGAAATCGCTGATCACGAACATCAGCGAACGGCGTTTCATCAGTGTCGCGGCCTTGAGCAGCGCCGAGGACAATCCAGAGGGCGACGGCTCCGGCGAAAATTTCAGCGCCTCGACAAGCAGGCGCACGACATTCGCCTTGCCCTTGAGCTGCGGGATATACTTGATGCCCACCTCGTTGAGCAGCAAAAGCCCGACTTTGTCGTTATTATTGAGCGCCGAAAACGCGATGACCGCCATCGCCTCAATCGCCTTCTCTGCCTTTGTCATGCCCACCGAACCGAAGCGCATCGGGCGCGACAGATCCAGCACGATACAGACACTCAGCTCTCGTTCCTCGATAAACTGCTTTACAAAAACGCCCTGCTGCCGCGCACTTGCATGCCAGTCGATATAGCGCACGTCATCCCCCTCTTCATACGCCTTGCACTCGCTGAACGTCATGCCGCGCCCCTTGAACGCCGAATGATACGTCCCCGATATCGCCTCGCGGGTCTTCATGCGCGTCCCGAATTCGATTTTTTTTAATTTTTTCAGAAAATCTGTCAGCGTCACGATCCACCCCATATCCGCGTTGCAACAGTCTTTTCCTACCCTACACCGCCGCCTTTGACAACACTTTGTTACGATTCGCCCTGCCGGCATCACCTCCCCGCCCACAGGCGTTCTCTAAGCAAGACGCGTGTGTTCTGCGGGAGATCGAACATAAATCCAGAGGGCGAATGCGCCGTTATCACGGCGTGCAAATGTTTGCCCCCCTCTTATTCAGGCACATTCCTGAACGGATACTGCAAAGATATCGCCACCGAATACCTCGGCACCGGCACCCCTTCTTTTTCATAATAATAGCGGTAAGTCGGCGATTTGGTCATGCCTTTAGAAAAGGCATACGACCCGCTGACCATCAGGCCGAAATCCATAGGCAGCGCCACGGTGACCTGCGGCTGAAAGATCGCATAAAACGGTGTCTGCCAGTACGGTCTTTTCATATAGGAGGCCGATTTAGGCGAGCCGCCGACAAGAAACCACGCAAGATCCGCGACAAGCGCATCCGTCGCGTATGTCGCACCGAACTTCGCGCGATGCATGGCATCATCCGGCACAAAATGATCGCCCATCTCAGCGGCCGCATCAGCCAGCTTCACATCGAAATCCCTATAGCTATATAAGAAGTTATAGCTTGCATAAACAGCCCACAAATCATTGATATTCCAATCCCAGGACAATTCAAAGCCGCCGATTGTTGCCGAAGAGCTTTCCTGTTTTGGGGTATATGCGCCTGTTTTTCCAGTCGGGCCCACGATATCATTATCATACTGCATGATAATGAGGTTTTCCATAAAAGTGATGAACCCGCCTGCCCGTATTTTCATGGCATAGGCCGGTGTAAACAGGAACGAAAGCTCGATATTATGCAGATTTTCCGGCTCAAGGCGAGCATTACCTACATAACTTTCAGAGCTGATATAGAGCTGATACAATGACGGTTCTTTGAATGAATAGCCATAAGAGAGACGCATATTCATCCAGTCAGTCCATTTGGCGAGAAAAGCGAAACGCCAAGAAGGTGCATAATCCGGGGTATAATCGTCATTGAGATAGACACGATAGGCATCAAAACGCGCCCCCGCCGTGAGAATGATGCGGTCATCCCAGAATTTCTGTTCATCCTGTATGAACACGGACGGCGTCACATGCGCAAGCGTCTGTGCATTGATCGGGGAAGAAATCACGAACTTGTCGCTTGTCAGCAACTGATTGCCATTGATGAAGTCATCTGCATGGATATATTGATATTCCATCACAAGGCCAGCAACAAGCGAGTTTGATTGGTAGATTTGCCAATCAAACTGTGCCAGAGCATAAAGCTTGTGCTGAAAAGTTTGTTTATTTTCATCAATTTTGTTTTCCGATGTATAATCGGTAATATTCTGGTACTGCCCAAAGCGATAAGAGAAGACCGCCAAGAGTGAAAGTTCAGGAACGAGCGATGTTTCATAAATGAGATCATTATAAAACTCCCGTCTATAAAACTTTGTATAGCTCGCAGACAAGACGCTTTTATCCATTTCAGTCCCGGCATCAAAATCGATATAATTTTGCGAGGGCGGCTGATATGAGATATTGGACAAGAATTCCGCGCCATCATCAGAGGCATAAATATCAGAGAAGCCGAGCGACCACTTGAAATCACTGAAATGGAATTTTAAATTGATATTATACCAATACTTATCGGACGCGGAATCGATATCGTCATATCTAAAGCGCGGTGTGGAAAAATAGTCGTTGGAAGTCGCATTCACCGCTTCATCCATAGCATAATTGACATAGACATCGTCCGCGATCAGGCCAGTTCCCTGAGTCGTATTGGCAGACACATGCCCCAGGACCCCCCAGGCATGATCCTCGGCTTCATACGCGGCGATCGCGGAAGCCTTGAACGACAAGTTATTCTGCATGACCAAGCGATACTCGCCATTTGGCGCGATGTCGCCCGGATCTTTTGTGAAGATGTTGATCACGCCCTGAAAAGCCCCGGAACCGTAAAGCGCGGAGCCAGGTCCGAGCACGACTTCGATACGCTTGATCATTTCGACAGGATAAGTCTCGTCGAGCCAGATGCCAGAGTCCCTGACATCGTTCATCGGAACGCCGTTCTGGAGCCAGAGGATACGCGAGTTGTTATCTTCAGTGCCCACCAGGCCACGAATCATCACCGCCTGGAACTGAGATTTTGTCGTCAGCGTCTGAACCCCGGGGACATGGCGAAGTATCTCAGCAAGGGAGCGCCAGCCGTGTGTCGCGATATCGCGATCGGTGACGACGTGAATCGTCGAAGGCGCTTCGCTGATCAGCTGCCGTTTTTTTGCCGCCGAGAAAACGACATCGCTCGCATTCAGATCCCAGCCCTGTCGAAGCGGGGAAGAGACTTTCTTTTCTTTCATCGAATACGAATTGACCGGATGCGCAGGATCAAGCCCAGGCGGCCTGAGGTCCGGACCGATCTGAGCAAAAGCCGGCATGGCTCCCCAAGATATCCCTCCGACAGCCATCACCGCGAACACACAAACACGCATTGATTTCATAAAACCACCAGCCATAGTCATCCATTCATGCACACGGTTATCTATAAATTGCTTCCGAGCTTGCTCGCCTGACACAAATCATCCAGATACTGTATCATTTCCTCAGAGGCCGACAGGATCCATCTACGTTTTCCCGAATCGGCGATATCATAGAAATGGTTGAAATACAGCATGCAGTCCATCTTTTCCGGAGACAGGCCATCGATCGTTTCAAAACTCTCACGCTGGATACAGGCCTCATCGACAGAGATACTGCCATCTTCAGCGAGGCTGCTATCCGTGCCGCTGTAATAGCTATACACAGCAGAGCGGAAGGATGTCTCGTGATAAGTCAGCTGCGAGGCGTTTGGCAACCCGAAGTTGTTCGGGTAATTGTCACCGCCCGTGGCGAGGAAAGAGTGAGAAAGCATGACCAAAGACGCGCCGGAATAGTAATGTCCGTCTTCCATGTTCATGACGAAATCAAGGCCCCCACTAAGATTCGAGCAGTCTTTATACTGTGCCTGCGAGAGGCAAAGCCAAGGAGTATCCGCTGCTGGAAATTCGACTTTTATGCTCTGCGTTTGCGCATCATATCTGTATCGAGCAAAAAATTTTTCATCGACCGAAGCCAGATACAGGAGTTCGACCAAGGCGCCATAGGCATCTGTACGCCAGACTTCGGTCACGACCGTCTGTTCTTTTCCAGATGCACCTTTCGTTCTTTTATATGCCACGGCAAGCCTCGAAACAGACGGAAAACCGCCATAATCGGTATTCTGGTTTTCAAAGCTCGTCTGGAGTGCGCTCTCAATCATCGACACAATCTGCTTTGCAGAAAGCGGCGCAGAAACAAGTATATTATCATAGGGTATCATCAGCGGAAGATTATTTATGGTAATCACGCTGAGATCGCCGTCTCGAAGCGTACCGGCATTGATGATGCTGACATCAAACTTCTGTCCCTCGCTACTCCCTTTATATTCCATATAGTTCATAAAGCCATTGGATATAATATTTGTATTATATGTTGTCTGCGACCTGTCATAGAACATCGTCGAATACTGATAATTCTTGAATTCAAAAACGACAGGCGAATGAAACTGCTTGTCAGTCTTATTGGTGCCTGAACACAGGATATTAGAAGACGCGCTATAAAGGCATGCCCAGAAAGCCAGGGCACGATTCAAGTTTTTGCTCAGTTTCTTGGGCGCATCCTCATTTAACACATAGGATGCAAAACCGTTATGACAGGCATAAAAAGTATCCTGATAATTGATATCTGTCGTTCCACCGGAAGCAGTTTTCATATCCGTCACAGTCGTATATGTTGTCTGCGATTCAGCCATAGCGCTGTAAAAGTCCGTGCAGCTGGTACAGCTCTCATCGGGGAGAATCCCCGTGATCTCGTTATCCATGAAAAGTTTACATTCCGAATATGACGGCGATATCAGGTCAACGGTTGAATAATCTAATTTTAATTGAGCATCATTCAGTGAAGAAACAACGGGATAGAGATCAATCTTATCCACATTCAGATCATAAGCAGCAGCCACTTTATGGCCGTTATCCACAGAATTATTTTTATGAGCAGTGACGGCGAGCCTGACGGTATCTAGGCCTTTGCCTGGAATCTGCAGATAAAAGATGGGATGATCATAGACGGACTTTGATTTTTTCAACTCAATGGCATAGCAAGGATGACCGTCAAAGAGCCGGGTATCGTCGCACCCGTTACGCGATGCATCGAACAGATTGTTCGCGGCCAAATCAAGTTTTGAGGGATCGGCAGATGCCTTGCCATTCCAGATCACGCCCGGCACGCCCTGCGACACGTCATGATCTTCGTGATAATACGCGATTGCAGTCGGTGTTTCGACGGCTTCACCGATCACGCCGATAATGCCTGAAAATATTTCAAGCCTGATATCATCGACCAGACGGGCATATTTTTCCTTTACAGCCGGATCCTTGAAATTGAGCTTCGAGAGCGTCTTGACATTAAAAGTATTTTCAATGCGTTCGATCGGCACCACGATCTTGCTTTCACATCCGGCTAGGAAATGCAGATCAGCCCCACCGTCTGGCTTGATTGACTCAGAAAGGATCGGCTCAGTAAACGTGAAGATGGCATCCATCAGATGGGCATAGGACTCCTTTCCAGTCAGGATATGTCCGAGGATAAAAAACGCCCTGGCATTTTCGTTATACGCGAGTTCGAGTTCATTGACGATCGAGCACATTTCGTTGTCGATATTGATCGAGCCGAAAGAGCCGGTCTTTGTCGTCGCAAACACTGTGCTGTCTAGCGCCCCGATAAACGCGACGCGGAGCCCCTCTTCTGAGGGATCAGCGGCAGGTATCGTAGCTATATAATGGGGTTTCCAGTTGCTCAGAGCGGACGAGTTTTTAAGGTTTGTCGCGACATAGCTGTAACCGAGTTCGTTTTTGCTCACCTCGCGCTCGGCAAAGTTAATGATGTTCTGAAGATAATCGACGCGGTTATCGAAGCTGTGATTGCCGATTGTATCGACCTGAAAACCGATGAGGCTGAGGATTTCCGGCGTAGGGAGATCATTGAACATGGCCGATGCACGCTGTGACACACCAAAAGAATCGCCGTTGCCGACATAGACCTGGCTTCCATCGCGTTCATTCGATTTAAGGAGATCCCAAGTCCTGCGCAGCGCGAGCGCGCCAGACACCGCATACTCGCATCTGTATGGCCTGACACTGAGGTCGAATTTGGCATTCAATTTTTCGAGGACCTCGCTATTTTTTGAAGCATCATACGCACACATGACCTCGACATCGCGATTGAACCCGAACGGATGTATGGCAATACCATTGGCAGTCCTTTTGGGATTTCCAAGCGTTTCAAGCGGCCGTTTGAAATCCTCACCGACGAAATCCAGATCGTCCAGAATAAAGCCGTTATAATAGAGTGTATCGGAGCGCAGGCTAAGGGACTCAATGCCGTAGTAGTCACTCTGATCCGTATAGAGCGTGACACTCGTTTTTTCAGGCAGGATATGCCCGGCCCATTCAGAGAGCATCATGATATCAAACTGATACGTATCGCCCTGTGCGGCATCATCATAGAAAACATCTATATTTTCCGGAGCATAACACGATGCAAGCCCGAGCAGCATGATACACATCACGATTCTGCGAGCCATACAATTTGCTATATTATTCATAACAGTATCCAACAATCTCAAGCGGTGTTAAAATAAGCATCAAACAACCGAAGCCCTTATTATATTATCATAACATATCACATATCGTCCAGTAGATTTCAAGCCCATACTATAGGCAGTAGGCAGTAGGCAGTAGGCAGTAGGCAGTAGGCAGTAGGCAGTAGGCAGTA
>JAFZFY010000128.1 GCA_017555665.1 Pseudomonadota bacterium
AGGTGCATTAACAGGGGCTTTTGATACAAATCATCCATTCCCTAAAAATAGCGAACGAGGTCAGGTTTATAATCCTTTGCTTAAACAGCTGGAAATCCTGAATGCTCAAGTTAAAGTCATTGCGGATAAATATGGCGTAGGAATTCCACAGATTCCGATTGCATGGGCTATTGCCAAAGGGACATTACCTATTGTTGGGGCGACGAAAACCAAGCATGTTTATGATGCAAAAAAGGCAGCCGATATCTTGCTTTCGGGTGAAGATATAGAAGAACTCGAATTAATTGCCGAAAAAGCAGGATTAAATATCATTCGATATTGGGAAAAAGAAATGAAGTAGGATTTGATATGAAGCTTTCAGTCGTATTTAGTTGCATCGTGTGTGTAGTTTTAAACCTGGTAGCGATCATGTCATCAGCTTATGCTCAGACTGTCATTGATGTGCATAGTCATATTCTCACGTCAGATTTTGTAGAAGCTGTTAAATCGCATCATGCAGCGTTGGAAGAAGGCTTCCCGCTTCCCTCCTGGAATCTTGACAATCATCTAAAATGGATGGACGAAACTGGGATTAAACAATCAGTTTTGACGCTGGCTGCGCCGCATCCGTATTTTGGTGATACGACTGAAAGCAAACGAATCATCCGGAATGAAAATGAGAATGCAGCCCGAATAAGAAATCAAAATCCCAATCGCTTTAAGTTTTGCGCATCGCTGCCGCTTCCGGATGTAAAGGCTGCGATTGAGGAGGCAGAATATGCGCTTGACTCGCTTCATGCCGATTGTATCAAACTGGCCACCAACAGCCGGGGGCAATATCTTGGAGACCCTTCACTCGATCCTTTGATGGATGTTCTCAATGCGCATCATGCAGTGATAATTCTGCACCCCCATAAGCCAGATCCGTATAGTGACCAGATCATGAAACAAACGCCCCTTGCAATGCAGGAATACCTTGCAGAAACAACGCGCGCGATTGCCAATATGATTACGCGTGATATATTGGCAAGGTATGAAAATATTAGAGTTGTTGTACCCCATTGTGGTGCATATCTGCCATTGGCTCTGCCTCGCATGAAAGCCATTCATCCTGTTGTACAAAATGCAGGCATGGTTCAGTCTATAGACTGGGATGGCAATTTATCTAAGCTCTATTATGATTTGGCTGGTGCGGCATCCGTTCAAACGATAAAAATGATGCTGTCGATCACGACTCCAGATCACATCCTTTATGGTTCTGATTATCCATATGGTGCCCCGGGGGTACTCACAACCAATCTTAATCGACTGAAAGAAGATATTAAACGCGACGGCGAACTGGCTCCATTCTTGGACAAATTCTTGTATGAAAATGCACATAAACTATTTTTCTCACAGTCAGATGCAGACAATATGGTTGTAAGAATTTGTGAAATTGAAATATATCCACAATATCTTGATGCATATATTAAAGCAGCCAATGAAATCAGCACGACATCTGTTAGAGTTGAACCCGGCGTCATCAGCTTACTTCCAATGCAGATTATAAGCGAGCCAAACAAAATCCGTATTGTCGAGATTTATGCAAACCAGGATGCATACCAGCACCATATTTCAACGGAACATTTTAAAAAGTATAAGCAGGGCACCCTTCACATGGTCAAAGAGTTAAAGCTCATCGACACGAAAATGCTCAATCCGGCAATAATGCCAGAAATTCTAAAAAAATGAGGAGAACAATCATGAAGAAAAACATTGGTTCCAAAAGCATGCTCTATCCAACTCCTGCAACCGTCGTCGGTTCGGTCGATGAGAACGGAAAAGTCAATTTTCTGTTGGTTGCGCATGTGGGCATTGTCAGTCACAGCAAGATTTTGCTCAGCATTCACAAATCCCATCACAGTAATGCAGCCATTCGTGCAAGCAAGAAACTATCCGTCAACCTCATTGATGAGAACTTTATTCGTGAAGCGGATTACACAGGTACGGTAAGCGGCTCTAAAAAAGACAAATCCCGAGTCTTCGAATATCATTTGGGGGAAGCTGGTATGCCGGTGATAGAAAAGTCCCCGCTCGTGATGGAATGTGAAATCGTCGATATTTACGAAATCGATGGCTTTGAAAATTTCATCTGTTCAATAACCAATACCTATATTGAAGAATCGCTGATCGATGACAATGGCAAACCGGATTACGAAAAGCTCAGGCCTGTATTATTCGAAATGCCGACCTATAAGTATTTGCGAACTGGTGACATCATCGGGGATTGTATAAAACTGGGCAAAGCATACGCAGAGGAGATCGATTCATGAAATGGAATAATATTCTTTCATTGCTACTTGTTTTGTCATTATTTTTCGGTTGCTCTGAGGAGAACAAAACCAGCCAGACTGCAGCAAATGTTCCACCTCAAAACGACCCGGTTGCGCCAGAGCAGAATCAGCCTGAGCCGCAGGACCCTATAGATCAACAAGAAATTACTGAACCACAGATGCCTGCTGATCAGCAGGAAGGCATGCTATATGCGGCCATAGATAATGTGCCTGTCACAATTCAATGGGAAGAGAATGATTCCGTCAAGGCGCTTCATGAGTTGGTCAAAGGATCCGATATTACAATTGACATGTCGCAGTATGGCGGTTTTGAGCAGGTCGGATCATTAGGGCAATCTCTACCGAAAAATGATGTCCAGACGACAACAGCTCCCGGGGATATCGTTTTATATTCAGGCAATCAAATCGTTGTCTTTTATGGCTCAAACTCATGGGATTATACTCGACTCGGCAAGATTTCGGACAAATCCGAAACTGAATTGAAGGCATTACTTGATAAAGAGAATGTCACAATGAAAATCAGCTCAAAAAATATACAATCTGAGCCACTGTCGAGTGATAAGAAACTATTGGTTGCTTATTTCTCTGTTACGAAGCATACCAAGTCCATTGCTGAATATATTTCAGAATATACAGGGGCTACGTTGTATGAAATAGTTTCTGAAACGCCCTATACGGATGCAGATATCAACTATGGAGATAAAAGCAGTCGTACCTCGCTTGAACAGAACGATCCGAATGCTCGCCCGGCCATTGCTTCAACGATAGAAGATATTGAACAGTACGACATAATCTATCTTGGCTATCCCATCTGGTGGGGAGAGGCTCCAAAGATTATGTACACATTTTTAGAAGGTGCACAAATTAAAGTTTCTACAACCATCATTCCATTTTGTACATCAGCAAGTAGTGGTATGGGAACGAGTGCAACAAATCTAAAAGAAGCTGCACCATCTCTAAATTGGCTTGAAGGGCGCAGGTTTGCCATTGGAGCCGAAAAATCGGCAGTAACCGAATGGATTGACAGCCTAAATCTGTAGAAGGGGTGTTATGGACAGACGTGATTTTCTCGAAAAGCTCATTTCGGCGGCTGCCGCTGGCATTGCGCTGGCGGCGTGTTCGAACACATCCAATGCTCAAACAATTAATTCTGATGATTCCACGAAAAACTCAGATCATCAAAAGGAGAGTACTAAAAAAATGAAAATAGTCGTTCTCACCGGAAGCCCTAGAAAGAATGGCAATACCAATTACATGGCTGATCGCTTTATAGCAGGTGCCCATGAAGCCGGACATGAAGTCTTCAGATTTGATTGCGCTAAAAAAGATGTATCACTTTGTATTGGCTGCAATCATTGTAACATGAATGGTCCATGTATCTATGATGATGATTTTACGCAACTTCGCCCCAAGCTCATTGAGGCGGATCTTGTCGCATTTGTTTCGCCGATGTATTATTTCGGGTTTTCTGCGCAGCTCAAACGTGTAATCGATCGATTCTATGCGATTAATGGCCAGATTAAAGGGGGTTCCAAAAAAGCTGTATTCATGATGGCTTATGCCGATACAGCGAAATCTGAAGCTGAGGCCATGACGGCTCACTATAAAACGATGATTAAATATCTTGGTTGGAAAGATGCCGGTATGGTCATTGCTCCGGGCGTTTGGACGGCCGGGGCGATTAAGAATACTAAGTATGGCGACGAAGCGTATAAGCTTGGCAGGGAGATTTAATAATGAAAGCAGTCATTATCAACGGCGGACCTCGAAAGAGCGGCAGTACAATGCAAATGCTCAATCGCGCCATGGAGGGCGCAAAAGATGCCGGTGCGGATGTAGAAATGATACATCTGTACGATGATGAGTTTACTGGCTGTCGCAGTTGTTTTGTTTGCAAACTAAAAAATAGCAAAACGAATGGTGTTTGTGCCATCCGTGATTCACTTCGTCCGATTTTGAAAAAAGCATACGATGCCGATGTGATTATTATTGGGAGTCCCGTGTATTTGAGCAATCCAACCGGTCCCGCAAAGTCTTTTATGGAACGTCTGATTTATCCGCTTTTGTCTTATAATCCTAAACAAGGAGAGAGCGGTGAGATTGAAACCGGTATTCGGCGAAAAATTGTACCGAATGGTATTATTTATACAATGGGCGATACCAAGGAACATACCGATTCCATCAACTATCCGATTATTCTTGGTGAGTATTCGCGATTTATGAAGATGGTTTTCGGATATGGTGAGTTTTTGTGTTCATATTTTGCATATCAATTCAATGATTATTCAAAATATGATGTTATGGATGGATTAGAGCCATTGCGTGCTAAACAACGCGATGAAGAGTTTCCCAAGGATCTGCACAGTGCTTATGATTTGGGAAAACGCCTTGTCGAGATGGCGAAATCATTGGTGACTGAGTAGTGAAATCATTTTGCGTGCTATCGTGTGCAATACGCTTGCACCTTATTTGGGTTGATAAATCATACAAATAGGCGCGTATGCCCGCAGGGCATAGCGCCGAAAGCTGCGCGTATTGAGCCTTTGGCGAAATAGCGCGGCCTACAAAAAAAGATTATAATTTGTATATGACGCTGTCTTAGAACGGCAAGACGCCTGGAAACAGGCTGTTGATCAAGATGCGGCAGCCGATTCCGATAAGAATAATTCCGCCGATGATGAGGAGCTTGGGGCCGAATTTCTCGCCGAGTTTTGAACCGACCCAGCACGCGAGGATGCTGCAAATAAAAGTGACGACGGCGAATATGATTGCGGCGAGTAGAATCGGCTCTTCGGCCAAAGCGAGGCTGAAACCGACGGCACATGCATCGATACTTGTCGCGAAAGCTGTGAGCAGAATTGGGCCGAACTTGAGGATGTCTTTGGTCTCGACTTCTTCGTCTTTGCGCGAATCGAGGATGAATTTGATGCCGATGATGAGCAGTATGCCGAAGGCGATCCAGTGCCCGAATGTTTGAACAAAGCGCTGCACGAGCTCGCCACCGAACCAGCCGATGGCGGGCATGATGCCCTGCGCGAGGCCAAAGGCGAGCGCCGGAATGGCGGCATGGCGCCAGCAAAACGGCTTAAAACGTGAGCCATAGACGAGTGAAACGGAGCTTGCATCTGCGGCCAGAGCAAAGCCCATGAGGATATTGGAGATGAGCGTGGCGATCATAACGGACATTTGGGGAGGCTGCACACGACACAGGTTCGGCGATGCATGGCCTTGTTTTGACGTGGGATGGTTGTTTGTATGGTCACCGCATACGGCTGTTTAAGAAGGCAGTACACGGCTATGGTCTGGCGATGCACTGCCTTATGATCGCAGATGGATCAAAGCTGTTTGCGCTGCGAAGAGGACAAGATGCCCAGAATTTCACGATATTTGGCAACCGTTCGTCGGGCGATATCGATGTCGCCATCCTTGAGGATCTCGGCGATTTTCTGGTCGCTGAGCGGGTGTTTGGGATCTTCCTTGGCTACGATGCTTTTGATGCGTTCCTGGACGGCTGTGCTGGCGAGATCGTCGCCGCCGAAGGCATCCATTCGGCTGATCTTTGAGGTGAAGAAGAACTTGAGTTCATAGATGCCTTGCGGTGTGTGCATGTATTTCTTTGTGGTGACGCGGCTGATCGTGGATTCGCTGAGGTTTGTGTCTTCCGCGATATCCTTGAGGATCATGGGCTTGAGGTAGTTGACACCTTTTTCAAAGAAATCCCGTTGTCGCGCGATGATGGCTTCGGTGACGCGATAAATCGTGCGTTCGCGTTGCTGTAATGAGCGGAGGAACCAGCGCGCGCTGCTCATTTTATCCTTGATGTAGTTGGCAGCGTCTTCGGGGGCGCTTTTCTTGATGAGTTCGCAATAATACGAATTCACGCGCAGTCTGGGGAGGCCGTCGTCATTGATCATGACGTGATATTCGCCGTCAGCGGTGCGCTCGACAAAGACATCAGGCGTGATATACATGGGGCGTTCGTCAGAATATTTGACACCAGGCCTGGGATTGAGCGACGCGATGACCTTTGCGGCTGCGGCGACGCGGTCAACGTTTGTCTTCTGCTCTTTGGCGATCTGTTTGAAGTTCTTGCGTTCGAGCAGATGGAGGTGTTTGTCGATGATCTGGTGGACGAGTCTGTTATCGGGATAGAGGATTTCTGCCTGAGACAGCAGGCATTCGCGCAGGTCACGCGAGCCGACACCTGTCGGGTCGAACTCTTGGATCGTCTCCTGGACATAGATGACGGAGTCGAGATCCGTGTTGAGCTTTTCGGCGATCTCTTCGAGTGTGATGCCGACGAGATAGCCGTCTTCGTTGATATTGCCGATGATTTCAGCCGCGATGTCTTCCTGGAGTTTGTCGAAGCGCGTGAGCTTGACTTGTCGCATGAGGTGTTCGACAAGCGTCGGCGGTGCCGTCAACGTCGCTTCATAGCTCGGCATGTCTTCGTCGCCAAAGCCTTTATAGGACGCATCCTGCATCGGCGTGTGTGTCTGATACTCGTTCAAATAGGAATCCCAGTCGATGGTATCTGACCTTGCGATATTTGAATCGAGATTTCGGAGGCTCGATTGCAGGTCAGGCGTGTCTTCTGGATCCGCAGGCGGCTCGCCGTCTTCCATCGTGGCGAATTCCGTGTTGGATTCGGGGACTTCTTCAAGTGCCGGATTTTCTATAAGTTCCTCGTGAATTTCTGTGACGAGTTCCTGGCGTGAAAGCTGAAGCAGTTTGATGGCCTGCTGGAGCTGTTGTGTCATGCGGAGCTGTTGTTTAAGTCCGAGGTGAAGCTGCATTTTTTGTCCCATAATGACCTCCTTGCCTTACAGACGGCATAATATTTGCATTTTTAATAGATTACATCCACTAAAAAGATGAAAAAAGTGTTAGCCCCCCAGTTCAGCGCGTTTCAACACCTTTTCGCGCCTGGATGATGTCGTGCGTTGCTAAGGATCAAGCGGTCGTCTGAACGGAACCGCATGGTGTGAGATGCGATTAATGGTTGAAAATTCAGTTGTGAAAGTGGATGATAACCTCGTGTCTGAACATAAAAAATGCTTGTTTGGGAGTCGTTTATGAAAAAACGGTGTCATCGTTCGGGGGGGATTTTTCTGAGCATTTGGATGGCGGTATCTGCGCTGTTTGCGGCGGTGTTGTTGCCGGATGATGCGTATGCCGATAATGTCATATATTGCTATGACGCGCTCAACTGCAGCACGCTGAGGGCGGCTCAGCACGCTGCGTTTAATTCGGTCAAGCGATGGGAATTTGAGCTGGCGATCGGTGTTTCGGGGCCGATGATGTGGACGGATGTGACGTATTCCTGGCATTACGAGAACTTTAATCGGGACACATATACGGCCTATTACAACATGCGGAACGGATCTAACATCAATGCGTTCACGTATGAAACAGGCAATATGTTGTGGGTTGCAAACGGGACGCTGACGATCGGCTTCGGATGTTTTGGAGATATCTTCGGCGGCGGATTTTATATCGTACAGGATCTCGGTTATGCCATTTGGAGAGATCATCCCGGCGATCTGAAGGACTGGAGCTGGTTTGTTGGCGGCACGTATTTTATGCCGGTCATGAATACGGCGTTTGGGACTGACTGGATCGTGTTCGGGTTCGGCATCGGGATTGGCATTGCATATTCCGATGGTGAAAAAGTGTCGCGCGTCAAAAACGGAGAATTTGTAAGAGCGGCGCTTGTTTTGAATTCCGAGGGGGATCCTGGCGTGGATTTCGGGGGACTGTTCCGGGTCTACTTCGATTTCCGTTTCACGCAGGCGTTTGGTCTGCGGGTGGCTGCGGATGGCAAGATGACTATAGGCAGCGAGGTTTCTGGGGCGGCGCATCTGTTCCGGATCGATTCGAAGACGATTCAGCCGATGATATCGCTGGTCTATTGGGGGGATCTTTCCAAGTAGTCGTTTCAGCTCAGCCGCATGAGGCGTTTCACGGAACGTCTTTGTTTGGGGGCGCGGCTA
>JAFZFY010000129.1 GCA_017555665.1 Pseudomonadota bacterium
AAAACCTCGCTTATCTTAACACGTTCCGGCGGGTTAAACATTTCCAAAGTAACGCGTTTTTCATCGTTTTCCGCTTTTGAAGGCTGCGGCTATCGGCCTGCGGCCGATACGCCTCCGCCGCGCCGCTATGTGCCACGGCACATACGCGGCGCACCTTTCCGCATGACGCATCCCCTGGAAAACGCAGCTGGACTGAACCGTTACAAAAAAGACGCGTTCTTCGTTCTGGTGTCTCGCAAAACCCATGTCTTTGTGCCATATATGCGCTCTAATGGGCGTTCAGACTACTCAAACACCGGTCGATTGCCTATGAACCACTCGCAACTCAACACTGACGCCTAGCACAGCCTACTGCCAGGTCAACAGGATCACCCATGAAAAAAAATAGCATCATCGCACTCCTTCCGCTCCTCGTTTGCACGTTCCTCAGCGGATGCGGCATCAAAGCAGGCGATAACAATACCCAGGGACTCGTCGCAAAGCCCGAAAACGCGCCCGAAAGCGCCCCCATCGCCTCCAACGGCGATGCCGGTGTCGCGATCCAGACACAGCGCGAGCTGAAACTTCTCAAATTCTCGCTTATCCTGCTCAACATCAAATATATCGAACCCGAACGCATCAACTGGAAAAAGATGACCGCCTACGGGGTGGATGCCCTTCAGAACATGATCCCCGAAGTCGTCGCCAAGTTCGACCGTCGCATCGATGACAACCCCTCCGAACTGACGCTCCATGTCGGCCTCGAAACCCGCCACTACTCGCTTTCCAAGATCAACACGCTCAATAAAGCATCCAAGACGAGCGAAGATATCTATAACTTCATCCTCGCCAACCTTACCGACCCCAAAGCGCCAGACGAGCTCGAATATGCGATGATCAACGGCATGTTCACCACGCTCGACCCGCACACGAACCTTCTGCCGCCCTATATGTTCGAAGACCTGATGACCGGCAACGGCGGTTTTGGCGGCTGCGGCTTTGTCGTCGGCGTCCGAGACGACAACCTCACGGTCATATCCCCGATGGAAGGCGCACCGGCCTGGCGTGCAGGCATCAAGACCGGCGATATCATTGTCCGTATCGATGACGAATCGACCGAAAACATGCCGCTCCAGGATGCCGTCGACCGCATGCGCGGCGAAGTCGGCTCCCAGGTCACGCTCTACATCAAGCGCAGAGGCTGGACCGAAGCAAAGCCCATCGTCATCACACGCGAAAAGATCGAGATCAAGAGCGTCACGTCGCACGCCCTCAAATCCGACAACATCGGCTATATCAAACTCAAGTCGTTCGATCAGACCACGGCCGCTGAGACCAAGTCGCACCTAGAAAAGCTCCACAAGGATATGCCCAAAATGAAAGGGCTTATCCTCGACCTGCGCAACAACTCCGGCGGGATGCTCAACCAGTCCACCGAGATCGCGGAGTTCTTCCTCAAGAAAGACGACACGATCGTCAGCGTCGAGGGCCCGGCAGACCACACCGTCACCAAGGCCGAAACAGACGGCTCCGAACAAGGCTATCCCATGGTCGTCCTCATCAACGAAGGCAGTGCATCCGCCTCCGAGATCGTCGCCGGCGCACTCCAGTATCACGACCGCGCAGTGATCGTAGGCGAGACAAGCTTCGGCAAAGGAAGCGTGCAGATCCTCAAGGACAATCCCGACGGGAGCGCAATCAAGATCACCTCGGCACAATATCTCACGCCGGGCGACATCTCCATCCAGGGTGTCGGCATCGTCCCGGATATCCGCCTTACGCCTTCGTTTGCCGATGACGAGACCGGCCTGAGCCTCATCGAGACGCACAATATCAAGCGCGAAAACGCGCTCGAACAGTCGCTGCACAGCTCAAAGACAAAATCGCGCACGTCCGCGCAGTCGCTCCGCTATCTCTACAAGCCCTCCCAAGAGGACGAAAAACGCGCCAAAGACCTCGGTGTCACCACATACGACCTGCGCTCCACCGAAGACTACACGGCGGACGATGAGACGCGCTTTGCCGTTGCCCTGCTCAAGCAGGCGACCTCCGAAAAACGCACCGAGATCATTCAAAAATCAGAAAAATTCTTCGCCCAGTACAACGCCGATTATCTCGACATGCTCAAGACATCGCTCAAAGCCCTGAAGATCGACTGGAGCGAGTCAGAAACCAACGCGCCCAAGTGCGAGCGCTTCGACTGGGGGCTCAAATACCGCGACCAGGAAGCCGCACCGGGCGGCACGCTCATATTCCCCGCAGATGCCGAAGAAAAACCGCTCACGATGTGGGTCAAAAACACCTGCGAAACCGGCGATATCACGCAATTCTCCGCGTCATTCACCGCCAACAACGGCGCCTTTGATGAAAGAGAATTCGGATTTGGCCGCATCAAGCCCGGTGAAACACGCGAATGGCCCGTCAAGGTCAAGATCCCCAGATCCATGCCCTCGCGTGACGACATCGTGGAAATCAGCTTCTATCAAGGCGATGACGCGCACCTCCAGAACAAGCCGCTGCCCATAAAAGCAGAATTCACGGCATCCGTCGTGCGCGATCAGAAACCGCGCTTTGTCTATACCTACTGGATCGACGACATCCAGCGCGGCAATGCAGACGGCAAGCTCAGCCGAGGGGAATCGGTCGATATGTACCTCTGGGTCAAGAACGTCGGCAACGCCGCGTCCGACAAAGTCCGCGTCCACATCGCCAACGAGTCCGGCAGCGGCATCCTCCTGCAACAGGGACGCGCCACGATCGAAGACCTCCCCGTCGGCGCATCCAAGCTCGTCGTCCTCAAGTTCGACATCAGCAAGGATCGCCCGCAAAAGCCGCCCTCGAAGCGCATCAAGCGCGACCGGCCTTTCAATCCCGACGAAGCCTTCCTCAACCTCACGATCGCCGACGACGCTTACGACGCGCGCCTCACCCATCCGCTCATCATTCCGATAGACAATGCCGATGCCCAAGTCACGCAGTGGCAGAAGCGCGAACAAAGCCTGCCCAAAGGCACCGCGCTCATGTCACACGCACAGGACGGCATCACGATCGCGAGCGCCATGCAGGATCTCAAGGGCGAACAGCTCTCCGCCCAAGACAAACAGGCTTTCTGCTGGAAGCAGGACGACCTCACGCCATGCGCCTTCATCGGCGAGCAGGCCAAAGAAATCCACACGCCAGACTCACAGGCACTCGTCCCTGTATTCAGCTATGAAGCCCCCATCATCGCATTCGAGACACGCCCGCATACAGAAAATGCCGCCACAGCCACGATCTATGCACAGCTCTCGGACAACGAGGCCCTGCGCGACTACGAAGCCTATATCTGGACACATGACGGCCTGCAGCTCAAGATCGAAAAGCTCGATTATGGCTTAGTCACCGGCAAAGACAAGCGCGTCGTATTCGAAATGCCGCTCAAACAGGGCGACAACAGCCTGGTCCTCATCGCACGCGACAGGCTCGATACCGAAAGCGTAGAGTTTTTCCACATCAACCGGAAATAATTACACATATTAAGAGGGTACGCACGGGCTATCGGCGGCGCTTCGCGCGCCGATACGCCCTTTTTTTTCGCCCGGCTATCGCAAAGCGATACGCCGCGCGGCGCGCCCACTATTCTATATCCCCTGCTTCCCGTTCAAACCGCTCAATCGCGCAATCATGCGCCTTTTTCTTATCGTAACTAATGCCAACCAATATCAGCTCACCATAGAAATCATGTAATTTTCCCGGATATTGGTTGTCGTGAATTTGATCGATCGCAGCCTGGACATCTTTTTTGAACTTCAATTCAATCACGATTGCGGGTCTCTGCACCCGGCGTTTGGGCAACAAGACGATATCGGCAAACCCTTTGCCTGTGGGGAACTCCCGAATCACATGATACTGATTCTCAGCATAAAAACATAATACGGAAACCACACAGGCCAAGGCGTTCTCATTGTTATAAGCCAATACCGATGTCATATATTGATGCGTCTCTTCAACCATACGGGCAACCGTTGTACTATCTTCGGCAAGTATGACTTCGATAAATTTCTGAGACCTCTGATATGGCCTGATTGCCTCTGGCCAGTCGCATGTCTTGAGTGCACCTCGAAACGCCATGCGCACTTCCTCATTGGGAATAAAGACCTGCGAAGTCTCTTCATCGTATGCAAGATATCCGATATGTACGAGTAACGTAAAACAATCGTCCTTACTCTTCGGAACAGTAAAGGAATTGTCATACGATGTGCTATCGACATTGACGCGCCCACCGCCAATCATGCACATCACATCATCATATATGCCATCCAGATCAGCATTGATATAATCCAAAAGCGACTCGAACGTATCCGTATTCGTCCAATAACTGCCATAAGCGTGATACATCATCGCCAGTGCCAGCGAACATGGATTATATACATGATGCTCGTGCGGCAACATATAACCATCATACCATTCCGCAGCACCTGCCCGATCCATACCAAACTGCTCGCAAAGCGCATCCACTTCCGAAGGCAAAAAGCCAACATAAGGCTCAAGCACCAGCGGACGCAACATCGTATATTCGCGGAACTGATTAAGTGATGACTGCGTTTTATACTTTTTGACCGGCAATATCCCCGTCATATATGCAAGCGCCACCACACCATCCATATCCTCCTGCTTAAACAAATCGCGCAAAAAATGAATCCATTCCTTCTGCAACGCCTCATCATTCGGATAATATCGGAAAACGGCATCCCATTCATCGATCACAAAGACAAATCGCGCCCCCGTTTGACTATGTACTTTAATGAGTGCATTCACCAATCCCAACGACTTTAGGCCGTCAATAGAAGGCCATTTGGCGCACACCTCATCAAGAACTTCCGCCTCCATGCGATCAATAAATGTTTTGGGATCCTCGGATCGCAAGAAAAACGCCTGCATATCCAGCCCGATCACGTCATATTTATTGATATGCATTTCATACGACGGATCGCGCGCGATTTCATAAGGTGCAAACAATTCATGCGAATCACACGAATTATCATAATAGGCCCGGATTGTCCGAGCCGCCACGGTCTTGCCAAATCTCCGCGCGCGGCTCACGCACACATATCGAGCCGCTGTATCGATCCATTCGTTGAGATAGCCAATAATCCCCGTCTTATCGACATAAACCTTCTCATTCGCAATTCTACGAAAGCCACTGTTGCCCGGATTGAGAAACCTGCCCATCACACCCTCCTGACTCGCCATCGCAAGCAGGCCTGCCCACCTGCTTTACGCGCACCATAACTCGCCTTGTATCAAATGGCGAGTAGTTTTTTAGGAGGCACGGGCTATCGGCGGCGCTCCGCTTGCCGATACGCCCTGCGCCTTACACATCCCCCCGCATGAATCCAAGCTCTCAGCCCCCCTCGCTTGCCGATACGCCTTTATTGCATCTACATCTCGCTACGTTACCCAGCTAATACGGCCTTCAATTCCTCCATAAATAGCCCAGACACCGGTGAAAACTGCTGATGTTTCTTCCAGATAATATACATTTTTGTCTCAAGTCTGGGTTCCAGCGGTCTAAAACACAATTCGCTCCCCGCACCGGTATCGGCTAGTTTATCAAAAATCAGCATATATCCCAGGCCTTCTTTCACAAACACACTGCCATTATAAAAGAGATTCAATGTGGTAAATATATTCAGCTTTTCAACTTTATCCCCGCACCAGCGTGGAAAATCTGTATAGATTGCCTGTATTGAGCAAATCAGTGGCAAACCGATTAAATCTTCGTAACGAATAGATTTCTTTTTGGCAAGCTTGCAGTCCCTACGCATCACAAGCCCCCATACATCGGGCACAGGTATTTCGATATAATTGTATTTCGACAAATCCGGCGACTCGCAAATCAACGCAAAATCCAGCTGTCCGCGATTCAATCGCTCCGCAACCTGTTCGGTATTGCCGCTCGTTAAGTGATACCGAACCCCTGGATATTTCGATTGAAAAGACTTCACGGCCTGAGCGATATATCGAATATGGCACGATTCCGCACAACCAATATAGATATCTCCGCCCGTAATATCATCCAACGATTTGAATTCCGACACTGTCTTATCGACCATCGCCACGATGTCTTCCGCACGTTGGAGCAACAGCATCCCTTCTTCAGTCAGGTTCATGCTCGCACTGCCACGACGAAACAGCTTCTTGTCGAGTTCTTCCTCGAGCTCTTTCATCTGCTTCGATAAGGCTGGCTGCGAGATATGCAACCGCTCTGCGGCCCGCGTCATATTGCCTTCGCGTGCGATGACAATAAAATTTCTTAAAATCCGAACTTCCATAACAGTCACCTCCACCGCCATGTTATTCTATAACAGAATAACATGATATAAAATATAAATATTGGATATTTCATACAAAAACACCATCATGCGCCGTACATGTTTTGGCATTCCTTTTCCCAGACCTCCATCAGAGAGGGATCAGAAAAGGATACCCGGATAATATGGCCAATAAATGAATACAGCCATGGAAACAACTCACGGCCATCGTACACATCAGCTGAAAACCGCGCCGAATACGGGCTGATGCGCTCCACCGTCCCACAGCGTTTCTCAGCATCAAGACGCGCCAGTACCGGCGCATTCGGATGCGGTGCCATGATATCCATCTCGACATGGACTGTTTGATGCGCATGCCGTGCCGAGACGCCCCACAGATGCCGGGATTCAGCAGCAAACCGCGCTCGATATTGTGCATCCTGCTTTTTCGAAGCGTTCAGAGGGTTCACTGGCTTCACTTCCTCAATGCGATCGATCCGTATGGCGGCAAAGTCGCCAGATTCGAGGTAATATCCCATCAGATAGCGACACCCCGTGCGAGCGCTCGCATAGATTTTAACCGGGATAACATCGGCGGTAAGCCAGCATTTGGATGATATCTGTGGCGGCTGTACGATATGGCTATTATGATCAATCAATCGATAATTCGCGGGAATTTGATTTTGTACATCATGCCTGCGCACCCAATGATAGAGTTTGACGCTCACCGGCGTCTGATTGTGAATGCATGTCAATAGCGTCTCCAGTATCTCCGCATCCATGACATGATACAAAAAACGATGCCGGAATCGCAGCGGTGACGGCCGCGATACCTTGAACTTGGTGCGCTCCCTTTCGATAATAAAATACCCCGCAACGCCAAGCGGATCAACTTCTGCAAAATAACGGAATAAATCGATATAAGGACTCAGCTCAAAATCTGGCTTTACGAGGCGATATTCAAACCAATTCTTAACTATTTTACGTTCAATGATGCCGAGTCTCTCATATTCCTTCAGCACATCCCAAAGACGTTTGTCATCAACAGGAATTGCATTCTGTAGTTCTGACACGGTTTTATAATTTCCATCTTCCAGCGCAAAAAGAAGCCCAAAGTGTGCCGTCAGTTCCGACCCCACAATCTTTTTCGATTGCAGAAATGCGGCCACTGGGTTCTCATCCAGATCACGGCTATCCATGGTCAAAAACTGTCTCATCTCGCTTTTGTATCCACGTTTGCATAAATATGATTTAAGCCACTGCTCCATCAACATGCGGAACTGGCGATAGGCGCTCTGGTTTTCTTTCATGACTATCCCGTAGGAAAGCCCGAGCACGCAGAATTCGCGCAAAAACTGCCTGCATCGATTGAGCTTTTCGAACTTGAACTCAATATTATACGCCATGATGATTTCTCCATTTGGGAAGCGAAGTCATCGAAACAGCCCCCGCAAACATATTATCCGACGATTCCAAATCAGATACATTCCAATCATCCAGAATTTGCCGATAAGAAATTGCGCCACAGAACATACCAGTCATGGATTGAACATGCGATACATCCCACTTCTCCAGCGGCTGATTGAACGATTCCGCCATTTTGAACATATCCGACATATCCCTGACGTTTGATACATTCCACGTCTCAACGGAATGATTAAATGATGAGGCAAATGCAAACATGCCAGCCATATTCTGCACATTCGATACATCCCAGTTCTCCAGAGGCAGGTCGAATTCTACAGCCCTTTCAAACATACAGGCCATATTCTTCACATGGGAAACATCCCAGTGTGACACCGCATCATTGAATTTAATACAATTATAAAACATCCTCTCCATATCATCGACGCGGGACAAATCCGGTGCATCCGGTGCAGGAATTCGAATCACACACGCCCCCGCAAACATATAGGCCATCGAACGCCATGCAATATCCCCCCATTGACATACTTCCGACCAATAGTAATCATCCGCATCGGGCGCATAGCTCAATATTTCCGTTAAATCGAGTTTTCCATGCTTGCCGTCACGCAGCAAAATATGCTGCACATTTCCACGAATACCAATGATATAAATGCCAGGCTTTTCATAGACATGAACCATATCATCGGTCAGACATGATTTTTCGTAAATCCCGTCCCCGTCGCAATCTGCTTCATAAAGCAAATGATAATCTTCTCCATATTCGAAGCTATCGGTTTCCGGATCTCTGCATATCGCATGGTGAAGGCAGCATAGCCTTACTTCCGTATTTGGCCGCGTCACAACGACTTTCACGACAAATGGGCGCATTTTTTCAAAAGAAACCGCTGTTTGTAGATTAGCATCCGTCCTTGCTGCGCTATCATCCTGATTGACTTTCGTATGCTCCGAAGCTGACTCTATTCTACATTGTAAATCCTTTTGTTTTTTCCACCGTCGTTGAACCCTATAAGCCAGATCACTCGGTGAATCGACACATACATTACTCCCCAGCGATAATATATCATTCACGATCGATTCCGAATCTACTCGCCAATCATAATAGAACTCCAAACGATACTGTTTCTCTTCTTCCAACAAACACACCACATCTCGCTTTTGATAGGACGCAAAACAATTCAATGTTCGAGAAAGTGCATGATGATTATCTATAATTGACAAACAAGCGATGCGATTCTTTTTAGGTTTTCCAGGCTTCTTTGCTTTTTGCAATTCAGCGCGTTCCTGCGCGACATCAGCCATCCGTTTGGCGTCGCCAAGCAATAATAAGAAACGCGGTTTCCAGATTTCCGCGCACGCCGAATTATCAGAGAGCCTGCACGACACGATGGAACGCATTGGAATGCGTATGCACTTTAGACGAGGCCCCATTTTGCCTTGGTATTCACATTCTGCATAGATAAACATGGCATCCTGCCTGCCGTCATATTCGATATGAACCGGCTTGCAGATAGCCCATGCCGGTGTATTGGTATATTTTAACCACCCGGCATTTTCACATTCTCGCCAAACCAAAGCCAGTTTTTGTTCTTCTTTGCATGCGCGATATACCATTCGAAAATGTTCAATATAATCGCTGTCCGCCCACGGATCAGATACTGCCGGCCTGTCAAAATACACATAATCTTCCAGATGATACAACGGTTCGACATCATCCAATCCCGTAAATGACACATCGAACAGTTTAACCCTTGGATCGAGCAGAATCGTCTTGATCCATTGTTTTTCAAGCTTTGTCAGCGCATACTCCGGCATGACGCGATGATTATTTGCCCCATTTTTTTGCATCAAATTGAGTTTTTCAAAGAGTTCCATAACCTCTTTGGATTCCATCAGCTCCTCGAAAGGATGACGCAGAAATTTTGGCAACTCCAGCTTCATGATGGCCTCACTCACTGGTTCCGGTTCCCGAAGTAACTGTCGAATAAGTCTTTCACACGTATAAATATAGATGCTGTATATTTTATGAAAGATCATCGATTTCTCCTTTTTTATTGCATGCGCTCCGATGCGCCACGCCTGACGCCGCTATCCCTGTGGGATACGCGGCGTATCTTAAGCAACTACCGCTTTTATTGCATTTTTTTAAGATTTCAATCATTCATTTTAAAATCATCTGGATGATTTAATGTTTCTTTATAATCAAACGGACGACCAATAATGTCACCATTTTCTCTATCAATAATAATAATTTTAATCTGGTGGTTTTCATCAAGCTTTTCGGATACTGTTTCATAGATACTTTTCGGTTCTTTAGTCTTGTAATTCTTTCTATCAAAAAGAAGAACCTTTAATCCGTTCCAAGTTTCGTTATCATGTTTTATAACAAATACAAAATAGTTAATTCCAGAATTAGATTCCTCCATTGAGAGCTTTAGAAGATCCTTTGTGATTTTCTTTCTATTCTCAGGGGCTTTATTGTCTGTTCTAGGTATGTGTTTAAATTCAATATGTGAGTAAGCAGTTCCACTACTGTCATTTCCCCAAATCGAAACATCAATTTGTCCAGATTGGAAATTCGGTTTAGTTCTATCTGGGTCGCATTCTGGCTGTTTGTCGACATCCTTATCTTTCAGATGAAATGCATAAGCATACTTTGTTGGTGTTTCGAATGTTAAATAATACTTATCCTCTAATTCATTCGTTTTTAAATTTTCATAAAACTTCAACACAAAGCTCTGTTTTATCTCTTGTTCGCTGTATCTTGTGGTTTTGTTATAATACTTCGGATATCTCACCACCTTTCCTAAGTGTAAAGCGGCATCTTCAATTATTTGTTTAATGTCTAATTCGCTCATCTTCATTCTCCTTAAAAAACAACGGAATTATTCAGTGTTCACCCCAGGCTGAACTCTATCGGTCCTTCGAGGCTAAATTGTCTGACGCTGTTTCATCACCGATGTTTCTACGGTTTAACAGCAACTAACCATTATATTCCCCCATTTACATGAAAATCAACGGAGTTATCAGTGCTCAATCCTGGGGTTTCGCTGCGCTTCACCTCAGGCTGAATTCTATCGCCCATTCGGGGCCAAATATGTGAAGCGGCGTGCAGATGATATTCCTATGGCTCTATAACCCA
>JAFZFY010000012.1 GCA_017555665.1 Pseudomonadota bacterium
GGGATACGCTCGAAATGCCGTATCCCTTAGATGTGTTCATCATTCAGCTCTGTATTTGGCTGACAGATGAATCCGACTGGCTGATTCGTATTAATTGTGTCCCAAAGATTGCGTTTTTTCACAGTCTCCGTGACACGTCTCATGTATATAAATTATTGTTGGAAATAATATATGCCAAGCGCGGCGGCAGACGCGAGCGAGATGGCCGTTGCGAGGCTGTAGAAGATGATTTGTCCGGGGAGGCCGGTGTCACATTTGAGGTCGTGCAGGGTGAAATATATTCTGTGCATGCTGTGGAATGCGATGCCGAGAATGATGAGGAACAGCGCGCCCGCGCCCCACCAGTGTTTCATCACTTCGAGGATATGAAAGTGATCGAAGCTGCCTGTGATGCCGACCAGAATCATGAGAATCAGCAGGATGGGCAGGGCGAATGCGATGGCCATGCCGCCGAAACCGAAGAGAAACCATGCGACTGGCTCGTGAGAACGTTTATATTGTTCTTGTGTCATGCGGATGCCTCATGAAAAAGTGAGCGCGCAGAGGATGATGACGGAAGCGACGATCGTGACGAAATAGAGCGATGCGGTGAGCAGTGGCGCGGGAATGAGGTGCGTGTTTGCCGGATCGCGAGACGTAAATATGCGCAAGCCTTTTGGAAAGATTTTGTACCAGGTATAGGTGTGATAGGCCACGGCCAAAAGCGCCAGAATATTGAGCGTGAGCGTGACCGGATGGCTGAGAAGCGACAGGATCCATGCCTGCGGATCTGCAGAGAGGACTGCGGCCAGGCACATCGCCATGAGCTCGACGCCGACCCACAGCGCGAGCACGGCCGTCGCTTCGCGTATCATATAAAGAATATATTCTTTCCGAGCGGTCCACCATGTGGCGCGGACTGGTCGGACATAGGATTTTCGGTGCGTTTCCATATTTATATCTGCAAGATGAGAAGTTATTTTTTCTTTTTGAAGAGGCGCAGGACATAATCTTGTGCGCTTTCTTCCTTGCCGAGCTGGATTGCGGCGGCCGGATCGACGAGCTTGGGGCAGACATCGGTGCAATAGCCGACGGAAGTGCAGCGCCAGAGCCCTTTTGTCTGGCTCATGATGGCGGTGCGTTCCTCTTGGTTGGTGTCGCGCGTGTCGTGATTGCATCGATAGAGCATCGTGAGCGCGGCAGGGCCGATGAAATCTTTGTTAAGCTTGTACTGCGGGCATGCGGCATAGCAGCAGCCGCACTGGATGCAGTGCGAGAACTGCTGATAGCGCGCGAGCTGTTGCGGCGTCTGCAGGCTGGGCGCGTCGGCTGGGATATCTTTGCGCGGCACGATGTAGGGATGCACGCTTTCGAGCTTGTCGATCATGTCGGAGATATCGGTGACAAGGTCGCGCTCGATGGGGAAGTTTTCGAGCGGCTCGATTGTGATTTTCGCGCTGTTTTCGTAATCGCGGATAAATGTTTTGCACGCCAGGCGCGGCACATTGTTGATGACCATGGCGCATGAGCCGCAGATGGCCATTCGGCAGGACGAGCGATAGCTGAGGTCTGGCGCGAGATTGTCGCGGATATAGTTGAGGCCGTCGAGGATGGAGTGTTCCGGGAGCCAGTGGACTTCGAAATCTTCAAAGTGCGGCGCGTCGTCGGTCTCAGGGCGGTATCTGAGGACAGAGAATATTTTGATGGAATCGCTCATGAATTTGCTCCGCCTTCTTGTTTTGCCTCATCGGCATCGCTTCCGTAAACGCGCTTTGCCGGCGCGGATTTGGTGATGACGACATCGCTGTATTGTATTTCGGGTGTCGCATCCTTTTTATAAAACGCCAGCGTATGTTTGAGGAAATTCGTATCATCTCGGTGCGTCCATGCGCCGTCTGGGCCGTCGAGCCGCTGGTGGCTGCCGCGCGATTCTTTGCGCTCAAGCGCTGATTTGGCGATGCATTCCGCGACATCGAGCGTGTATCCGAGTTCGAGGAGATGCACAAGTTCGTAATTGAATACGCGGCCGTTGGTATCCGTGAGGCGCAGTGCCTGATAGCGTTCCTGCAGCTTTCGGAGTGCTTCGACTGCGCTTGTCATGGCCTTTTCTTCGCGATAGATGCCGACATTCTGTTCCATGGTTTCGGCCATCTCTTTGCGGACTGCGGCGACGGAGTCGTCGCATTTGCCTGAGGTCAGGCGTGTGAAAAGGCTGTCTGCGATATGTTCTGCGGCTTCGGTGAGATGTTTTTCATCGATATCGTCGGCATTTTTTGCGAATTTGGTGGCTTCATCGCCGGCGACATGGCCGAACACGAGGATTTCCGTAAGCGAGTTTGACCCGAGGCGGTTTGCGCCGTGCAGCCCGATGCTTGCACATTCGCCGGCGGCATAAAGACCCGGCAGGCGCGTTTCGGTGCGGATGTTCGTCTCGATGCCGCCCATCGTATAATGGACGACTGGACGCACGGGGATGGGGGCTTTTGCGGGATCGACACCGACATAAGTCTTCGCGAGCTCGCAGATTTGCGGCAGGCGTTCGCGGAGCTTTTCCGCCCCGATATGGCGCAGGTCGAGGTGCACGACATCGCCCATTGGCGAGCTGATGGTGCGGCCCTTCTTTTGCTCGTGCCAGAAAGCCTGCGAGAGGCGGTCGCGCGGGCCAAGTTCCATCGTGTTGCGCTTTGGCGAGCCGAGCGGCGTTTCTTTTCCGAGGTCGTAATCCTGAAGGTATCTGTAGCCGTCTTTGTTGAGGAGGACGCCGCCTTCGCCGCGCGCGGCCTCGGTGATGAGCAGCCCGGAGCCCGGCAGGCCCGTCGGATGGTACTGAATGAACTCCATGTCGCGGAGCGGCACGCCGTGCCGGAACGCCAGCGCCATGCCGTCGCCGGTCACGATGGTCGCGTTCGTCGTGAACTGGTAAGCCTGTGCCGCGCCGCCCGATGCGATGATCACGGCGCGCGCGAGCACCGCGCGAAACACACCGTTGAGCAGGTCATACGTCAGAACGCCGCACGCTTTGCCGTTGTCTTCGAGCAGTTCGACCGCAAAATGTTCGTCCAGACGCTGAATATTCTTGAACTCGACGGATGCCTGGTAGAGCGTGTGCAGGATATGGAAGCCGCTCCGGTCTGCCGCGAACCATGTCCTCGGCACCTTCATTCCCCCGAAATTCCTTAGGCACACCTCGCCAGACGGCAGGCGGCTCCACGGGCAGCCTTCGTGCTCGAGTTCAATGAGCTCTTTAGGGGCGCGTTCGACAAAGTATTCGACGACATCCTGGTCGCAGAGCCAGTCGCCGCCCGAAACCGTGTCGCGGAAGTGCAGCTCGAAGCTGTCGTCTTTTGAAAAAGCACCAGCCGCACCGCCCTCGGCGGCACAGGTGTGGCTGCGCATCGGGTAAACTTTGGATATCAGCGCGATTTTGACTGTCGGGTCCTGCGCGGCGGCGATGGCAGCTCGAAGGCCCGCGCCACCTGCGCCAATGATCGCGATGTCTGTTTTGACGATTTCCACGCTCTGCTCCCTCTCGTTTGATGTTTCCGGAAACCAAAAAACCGTGCGGTGAACTACCACATCAGACGGCAAATGGTAACCAGTTGACGGCTTGGGGCGCACTTTTTTTTGCACCGCTTTGGGCAAACGGGAACGGGAGCTCAATTTATTTCAAAACGTATGATTTTTGAACGGTTGGGGGCGGCGCTATCGGCGCTGCTGGCGCCGATACGCACCGCATTGGTCTGGCTATCGTCGGCAAGCCGCCGATACGCCAGACTTGTAGCTATGTGCGCGATAGGCGTTGAAACGCTCATGATTGGATGTGGGCTGAATGGTCACAGTAAGGTTTTAGCGAGTGATGGACGGCTTCAAGCCCGAGTATCTTGTTAGGGATTGACATTTTGGGTGCTATTTGAGGGATTGCAAGAATTTTTGTGCTACCATAGCGTGTGGCGATGGTGATCGTTGCTATCGAACAGAGCGAATTCACTGATAAGGCGTAAGACAATGATAATCAGAAAGAAACACGGCTATAAGAACAGAAGACACCTGAAGGCAAAATTTAGCGAGAAAAAGTCTCATACAAATGAACGAACTGTTGATTCGAGTATAACTTATGCGAGCCAGTCAGAGATTGACGCATCCATAAAGTTTCTCCTTAAAAAGTACGCTGACACATTTAGGAGACTTGCAGAATGAAGAACATAAAACATGAAGATATTTATCATGCTCATGATTCCGGCATTGCAGATACAAGAACACATGATGCTATAGATTCTATTAAATCGCCAAGTGATAAAGAAAATCTGGAAGTTCGGAATGAAGACAACGACATCAGCAATCCTAATACTGATATCTGCGATGAGTCTTCTGATGAAGAAGAATACCGGATGTCTGATGAAGAATTGAAGGAATTCCTTCTTATTGGTATTACAAAAGATGAATTTTTAAAAATGATGGATGATTTGATAGATAATCCCAATGACTGATACCCTATGATAGTTAAGGTTAAGGTGTATTATGAAGCGGCGCTTACCCCGGGCTGTATTCTAGCTCGCCTTTAGCGTGCGATTTTTGGGGTATTGCTTTACTCGGGGTTGCGCGCAAGGCGCTTACCCCGGGTTGTATTCTGGCTCGCCTTCAGCGTGCGAGTAGTAATTCTGTTTCGGGCATTTCAACTGGAAATGTCTTACCCTTCGACGACGTTGGCGATGGCGTCTTCAGCCTTGTTTGATTTGCGGGCATCGAGGCGGCGTTTGATGGTTGTGTTCATCGTGTTGAGCTGGTCGATGGCGTCGGATGCACCGGGTAGGGCATCGAGTGAAACCATAAGCTCGAGGTATTTGGCGAGATCTTGCCAGGCTTTGAAGCACTCATCAGAGATTGCCTTGATGATACCTGTCTGTTTTTTGGAGAGCGCGTCGACTTTGCTGGTGCTGGCGGTCACGAAGTCTTCGACGGCGGTCTGAAGTGCCTGGATGTGCTCATCGACGAGGGCGGCTTTGAGCGTTTCAGTATCGAGTGTCGCGAGTTGTGAGAGCAGGGTGCGCAGTGCGCCGTACTCTTCATCATAATTGAGCGCCGTGGGGTTGGGCGTTTTGGAGAAAATATCGTTCACTTTTTCGGCCGCATCGCGGACGGACTGACGCGGGTGCACGAGACTTGCGCGAATCTGCAAGTAGAGCGATGACCAGGCATTGTCTGCAATGGTGTCGAGCTCGACTAGGCTGAGCGATGGCGCGAGCGCTTTGTCTGCGAGCTGTTTGTCGAATGCGATGGCTGCCGCCTCGAAGCGCTCGTAAGCCTTGCCACACTTGCCGCAGGTGTTCAGTACGATCTGTAACACACGGTCGTGAAAAGAGTGTTGTTCCTCGCGTCTCATGGCTTTGTAGTCGATACGTAAAATTTTTCCTGTCATAGCTCATCTCCTTTTTGTGGGCTTGGCATGGATGCCTGTGTTTTGAATTTGGCTTTGAAGCCGTGATACAAAAAATATACAGGATAACGTACGATTTGTCACCTAATGAATGTATCACCAATGTTATTCGGCCCTGCTCTGCGGACGGCTGTCCGAGTTTTGGGATGGTCATTCTCATCGGTTAGGACGGCTGTCCGAGTTTTGGGACGGTCATTGTCGGCGGTTAGGACGGCTGTCCGATTTTGGGGACGGTCATTGTCGGCGGTTAGGACGGCTGTCCGA
>JAFZFY010000013.1 GCA_017555665.1 Pseudomonadota bacterium
AAGACCTCGCCGCCGCGAATGAAGAGATCTCCGCCTACCCGATCTCGCGCGTGACCGGCAAATCGACGCTCTCGCTCGACGAAAAGGCCATCAACCCCGCATGGCAGGCCGCTTTCGCAAAGGTCCGCTCGCTCGTACTCGACAAGGAATTCCCCGGCGCCACCGAGATTTCCGAGAAACAGTGGAACGACACGCTCGCCAAATTCTCGGCCTACACCGGCTGGAACGGCGCCAAGAAAGGCACCGAAGTCGAATCCCTCGGCCTCGAAAAGATCGAAAAGATACTCGCCGATGACAAAAAAGCCGCGCTCGTCAAGCTCATCGAAGATGACAAGAAGCTCGAAGCCGAGTCGAACGCGATCGATGATGTCGAGAAATTCCTGCGCTATTACAAGAATTTCTATAAACTTCTCAAAAACTTCGTCACGCTCACCGATTTCTATTCGCGCGATCCCAAGAATCTCCCCGTGTTCCAAGCCGGTACGCTCTTCATCGACCAGCGCAGCACAGAGCTCTGCATCAAGGTCGCCGACATGGGCAAGCAAGGCGAGGTCAGCGAACTGAGCGGCATGTACATCCTGTACTGCGACTGCACATCGAAGGTGAAAAACAAGACGATGACGATCGCCGCCGTCCTCACCGAAGGCGATGTCGACAACATCCGCGTCGGCAAAAACGCCGTGTTCTATGACCGCGAAGGCCACGACTGGGATGCCGTCGTCACCAAGATCGTCGACAACCCGATCAGCATCCGACAGGCGTTCTGGTCACCCTACAAAAAGCTCGCGCGCTTCGTCTATGACAAGATCAACAAGTCCGCGCTCGAAAAGAGCTCCAAGGTCGATGCGGATCTGACCGCCAAGGCCGACAACGCCAAGCTCGAGAAGCCCGCCGCGCCCGCCGAAGGCGCAGAAGCCGCGCCAGCCGATGCCAAAGTCGCCGGCTTCGACATCGCCAAATTCGCCGGCATCTTCGCCGCCATCGGCATGGCCGTCGGCTTTATCGCGAGCGCCCTCGTCAGCCTCGCCGAAGGCGTCATGGCCAAATGGTACAACCTGCCGCTCCTCATCCTCGCGATCATCGTCCTCGTCTCCGGCCCCTCGATGTTCCTCGCCTGGCAGAAGCTCCGCAAGCGCAACCTCGCGCCGGTGCTCAATGCCAACGGCTGGGCCATCAACTCACACATCCTCGTCAACATCCCGTTTGGCGCGACCTTCACGAGCCTCGCGAAATATCCCAAGGTCAACCTCGAAGACCCCTATGCGCCTAAAGGCATGTCATTCGGCACGAAATGCCTCATCTTCATCCTCATCCTCGGCGCCATCGTGGCAGGGCTCTATTTCACAGGCCACATCAACCTCATCACGGATCACCTCGATTTCCTCAAACCGGCTGTTGAAGAGACCGCGAACTCGCCAGCCCCGGCACCTGTCGATGCCGCTCCGGCCGCAGATGTTGCGCCGTAACTTCGATCCCCAGATCTGACAAACCACAAAGACCGATCCGCGCGATCGGTCTTTTTTTATGCGCTCGCCTATTCTGACGAATACGGCTCGCAAGTCCGGCTATCGCTGCGCGATACGCCGGACTTTTCTTTCATGCAGCCGCCCGATGACTCTGCATGAATGCGATGCCATGCTTGACAAAAGATGCCTTCCTGTCATTATTCGGAAGCTTACCGCAATCAAGCGGCCCCCACATCACAAGGAGCATGATTTTATGAAGATTCTCGTCCTCACCGGCAGCGCGCGCAACGGCAATTCCTCAAAACTCGCAGACGCATTCATCGAAGGCGCCAAAGAAGCCGGACACGACATCCGCCGTGTAGACTGCGCAAAACTCAAGGTAAACGGCTGCCTCGGCTGCAATTATTGCTATAGCCATGACAGCGTCTGCTGCCAGAAAGATGGTTTTGCCGACCTTCGCGAAGACCTGATTGCCGCCGATGCAGTCATATTCGCTTCGCCGATTTATTATTATGGCCTTTCATCACAGCTCAGGGCTGTGATCGACCGCTTCTATGCCATCGACGGCAAGCTCCACGCGCCCAAGCGCACTGCCCTTCTGATCTCGCTCGCCGACGATGCCGAAGAGACCGCACAGCCCGCCGTGATTCATTACAAAGGCTTTACGGGCTATCTCGGCTGGCAGGATGCCGGCATCGTCATCGCCTATGGCTGCACCGCCCCCGACGATATCCTCAAGACAGACGCGCTCACAAAAGCCCGCGAGCTCGGCAAAAATATTTGATATATAAGGACATCGCCCTATCGCGATCCCTCCAAAACCAAGGCCCTATTCTACTGGCATGCGTTCGTAAACCGTTCGTTTTGGCGCATGTCCCGGCACACGAATCACGCGCCCCCAACGCTCTGGGGGCGGCGCACCGTGCGTAAACCCGGCCCAAATATCCCCCAATCCGCGCCCCTTCAGGTCAAGATTCAGGTGCTGCGACCGGCTGCCTGTTGCGGCATGAAATCGCCCCATCCGAGAACGCCTATGGGCTGAACAGCCCCACCCCCATGTCAGTCTAAATGATTGATATTATTGATTATTTCTGCCCGTGGTGAGATTTCAAAAATGGCCAAAATTACGTGATATAACCATGAGAGATAAGGCGCGTTTTCCTTATTTGCACCTAGATCCAGGCTGTTCATCGAAAGCAACGCTCAAATTTGAAGGTTATGACACATGATATCACGCAACTCCCCGCCGAACGTCACGCCCCTAGCCCGGTTGAGGTGCCGGTCACCCGATCACACGTTTGCCATCTGAGAGCCATGATCCACCAGTCATCGAAACCGTGCCTGTAACATCACGCATCTCGCCCCCTATCCTCCCACGCCTGTTTTTTCATTTCACATCATAACAAGAGGTATACACTATGGCCCTTTCCAAAAGACATATCAAAACGCTTATCATCTTTATCATCTGCCTCTTCCTTTTCGCATTACTCCAGGTCATGTTACTAAATTTTATTTCTTCAAGATAAGAGCTGGTGTTCGGTATTATGATACATATTAGTACATTGATGATAGGAACGAAGCCAAGTCCCGTTCTATAGTAGGAAATATAAGGCTATGTTCTACGACTGAGGATATGGCAAATGGGTAGCACTCGCCACATTTCATATCCACGCATGTAGAACAGAGCCAGATATAATGACTTTAGGAGATAAATTCATGAAAAAAGTCATCATGGCAATTACAGTATTCGTTATCCTTCTATATTGCAACCTTGCAAATGCCCAAAACATTCCCTACGACAAACAGGCAGAGGCCTGGCTTGCCCGACAAAAGTCAATATGTGAACGTCTTGGAGAATTACATTGCAAGATGGAAGACGCGCCATTTGCTTGGGTACGTGGGCGTGTTCTGATGGAAAAACCTGAGCAAAGAAAGAATTGGATCTCTGCTTGTGTGAAAAATTCCCCATGTCTCTGGACTTGTGAATATGATAAGCTATGTAATTTCGCCACAGAATCGAAAGTAAGTTATTGCCGTGCTGAATGCCAAGCTGAGTTTGCTGAATATCAAAAAAACTATAAAAAGACTCAGGATTATGCGGAAGAGCGCAAAGCAGATCGCAAACTCATGCAAGAAGCGGCCGCGATCCAGGCAAAGCTAAATGCAGAAAGAGCGGCAGAAGAAAAGCGCAAGCAGGAAGCACTGGCAGAACAAGCGCGACAAAGCGCACAAAAGCGAGCTCAAATCAAGCAGACGCTGATTGCCAACATCAAAGCATCTAAGAAATATAACTGCATCGTGGCTTGTGTCAAAGATAAGCTCAGCAAAGAGCTCTGCCAGTTTGATGGACAGACACCTCAGCCAGTGCCGCCTATTTTTATTGCATCAGGCGGTGAATTATCCAAAAACAACTTTGAACAATCGCCCAATGCACGTCTGTGTATGGATATTTGCAAAACCATAGGAGAATAACCACATGTGCCTCAAAAGAATGAAGCCGATCGTTTACGCAGCACTTCTGGCATCCGTCTGCATGCCCATCACGGAAAACTTATCATACGCCGAGACCGCATCGTGCGCGGTCTTCGAGGAAAGCGAGATCAAACAATATGCCCTTGAAAACTGGGACGAAGATGGCGATGGCTGCATCAATGCGCAAGAGGCAGACAACGTCAGAGACATCCCCATCATGGCGTTTTACAAAAAGAATTTGAAAACGCTGAACGATCTCAAGCAGTTCAACAATCTCGATACCA
>JAFZFY010000130.1 GCA_017555665.1 Pseudomonadota bacterium
GCACGGCTTCGGCTGGGCGGTGCTGGCCGGGGCGGCGCGGACGCGACGCGGCTGCCGGGGCTGTATCTTCGCGGCCTTCAAGGATTTTGGTGCCTTCTTCGCGCGGAACGAGCGGGCGAATCGCTCGGCTCTTGAAACCGTCTTTTTCGATAAAGCCTTTGCGCGCAAGCGCTTTGAGGTGCTCTACAACGCCGTTCGTCGATTTGATGTCGAACGCATCCGCGATCTCACGTACCGTCGGCGGATAGTGGTTCGCGTGAACATAGTCGTAAATATAAACATAAACGCCTGCCTGACGTTTCGTTAATCCTTTTGTCATCGCTTCGCTCCTCTTCTTCAGTAGATCTGAGATCTGTTTAGGAATTTGGACGTGTACGAATATACAAATCCTGATCAAATCTGATAGTTCATCACTTGTTCATTGTCAATTATATAATCAAAAATTCGTGTGTTTTTGTTTCGATAATTGGGGCGGTTCATGAAACAGCGCTTCGAGCGTTTCGCAGAGCGGAAGCCCGACAACATTTGTATAGGAGCCTCTGATTTCTTTGACAAAACATGCGGCTTTGCCTTGAATACCGTAAGATCCTGCTTTGTCCATCGGTTCGCCTGTGCCGATATACCACGTGATCTGCGCTTCCGAAAGTGTGCAGAAATGTACCTTTGTTTCGCAGAAAAATACTTGTTCGCTGTCGCGCGCCAAATCAATCACGCACACGCCTGTATAGACCGAATGCACATCGCCGCTCAAAAGATTGAGCATACGGCGCGCATCCTCTTTGTCATGCGGTTTGCCCAAAATCTCGCCAGCGTGCACGACAATCGTGTCTGCCGCAATGATGGTATTGTCCGTTTGTTTATGTTTAGCGGCAACGCTTTGGGCTTTTTCACGCGCCATGCGCTGAACAAAATCGACCGGAAGTTCCCCCGGATGACGCGTTTCATCGATATCTGCGGCTTCTATGCACATCGAAAGCCCTGCGCTTTCCAGTAGCTGTTTTCTGCGCGGCGATGCGCTTGCCAATATGATCATGTCTGTGTTTTCCTTTCTTATAATATGAACAAACTTACCCGTTCGAACCGAAAACCAACGCTCTGTTCTACTCATATGGATATGGCTTTGCCAAATCTCTCCCCGTATTTTGATGTTCCCCGAAGACTGGTATCTCCACGCTTGTAGAACATAACCCCAAAACAATATGCCTTTCTTTCTGGAGAGGGTGTGGGGGAACTTCTTTCTTTTGGCACAAAAGAAAGAGGGTTCCCCCGCGAAAATCAATTCTCTCCGATGCCGAGTACGCGGATGACTTCGCTGATGGGGATTTCTTCGCTTCCGAGCTTGTGCAGCGCGCTTTCGAGAAGCGTGTTCATGCCGTCGGATCGTGCGGCGCGCATGAGCTTTTCGGAGTTTGCGGCATCATGGATGAGGCTTCGCATCGTCGGGGTGATTTCGAGCACTTCGAAGATGCCTGTGCGGCTGTACATGCCTGTCTTACGGCAATCGGGGCAGCCGGTGCCCTCCGAGATGCGCAGCGCGCGGCGCTGTGTCGAGGACTGCTTGAGGCCGAGTATCGCCATCTCATTTTCGTTCATCGCGCGCGTGGTCTTGCAATACGGGCAGATCTTGCGCACCAGTCGCTGTGCGATGCATCCGATCAGGCACGAAGACAGCAAAAACGGCGGGATGTTCAGGTCTAGGAGGCGCGTGATCGCCGAGGGCGCGTCGTTTGTGTGCAGTGTCGAGAGCACGAGATGGCCGGTCAGTGCCGCTTGCACCGCCATGTGCGCCGTCTCTTCATCGCGGATCTCGCCGACCATCACGACATCGGGGTCCTGGCGCAGCACCGTGCGCAGCGCATGCGCAAAGTCGAGCCCGATCTTGGGCTGAATTTGCACCTGATTGAAGTCTTCGCACACCATTTCGACGGGGTCTTCTACGGTCGTGATGTTGATTTCTGGCGAGCATAGCCGCTTGAGCGCGCTGTAAAGCGTCGTCGTTTTGCCGCTGCCCGTGGGGCCTGTGACGAGAATCATGCCGGTCTTGGCTGCGAGCATGCGCCGGAATTTCTCAAGTTCCTGCTCGTCCATGCCCAGCCCTTCGATACCGGTGAACAGCTTGCCCGAATTGAGCACGCGGATGACCATCTTTTCGCCGAAGGCGACAGGCATTGTCGAGACGCGGAGCTCGATTTCCTGATCCTGAAATTCTGTTTTGATGCGGCCGTCCTGTGGGCGGCGCTTTTCCGCGATGTCCATGCGCGCCAGCATCTTGAGTCGAGACACGATCGGCGCATGCACGATGACCGGCAGCGTGTGCACGATATGGAGCACGCCGTCGATGCGCAGACGCACATGGCACTGCTCGCGGCGCGGCTCGATATGGATATCGGTCGCGCGCTGGTTGAACGCATAATTCAGGAGATAATCGACGGCATTGATGATATGGCTGTCTGAAGTGTCGATGTCCTCGAGCTTCCTTATCGTCATGAACTGCTCGAGGTTGCCGATGGCAAGCGCGACCTGATTGCTCGCGGAGGTCTGTTCTGTCGCGGCCGCAGTCACGCTCGTGCGGAACCCGTAGATTTCGGAAATGCAACGCAGAATCGAGCTTTTGGAGGAAACGACGGTTCGTATGTCATGCCGGCTCGTCGATCGGATCATGCGCACGAGTTCCTCGTTGTTCGGATAATCTGTCGCGACGGTCAGCGTGTTGCCGATAAGCGATATCGGCAGGATGACGTTCAGCTTTTCGTAGTTCTGGCTGAATGATTCGGAGATCAGCTTGGCATCAAGCCGCAGCGGGTCTATCCGCAGATACTCGGCTTTTTGGCTGCGAGCCCAGAGTTCGACGATCATCTCTTCGTCAAAGTCCTTGCCGTCTTTCTGCTTTGCGCCAGAGGCAAGGAGTATCTCGACAGGGTTGGGGTCGTATCTCTGGTTCGGGTTATTGCGCGTCTTTTCGTTGATGACGAGCCGCCGGATGATGCTCTGCCGGACGCGGATCATCTGGTGCTGATCGGGCGTGATGATCTGTTCTGCTTCAAGGATTTTGAGCAGTTCAAAAAGGGCATTCTGTTTGTAGTCCATGTCTCTAGCCTGTGTGCGGAAATCCAAAGCGAGTTTCGCCGTGCGCCTTATATCATAAATCATCGGTCATTAGAAAAACGCCTTCTCTGGAATTGTGCATCGGCAACGGTTCTGGGGTATCATGTCAATATGGCCAAGGCGGCCTATTATTTCGTATGAGGAAAGGAAATATCATGTCAGAAAAATTATCGCTCAAGCATGCCATGGGGCAGCTGATCATGGCCGGTTTTGAGGGCACGCGCTTGCCGATCCCGTTGCTCGGTGCGCTTACCAAAGGGGAGATCGGCGGCGTGATCCTGTTTGCGCGGAACTTCGAGTCCCGCGAGCAGATTCAGGCTCTGATTGAGGAAATCCACGATATCGAATCGCCGTATCCGATCTGGGTTGCAGTCGATCAGGAAGGCGGCAAAGTCCAGCGCATCGGCGAAAAATATGGCTCTGCGGCGATTCCTGCGGCGCTCGACATCGCGCAGACGACACCCGAAAATGCCTACGCTATCGCGCGCGCGAATGCCGAAGATCTCAAGTCGCTCGGCTTTGACCTGAATTTCGCGCCGGTTCTCGACATTCACACCAATCCCGACAATCCGATTATTGCGACGCGCGCGTTCGGCACGACCCCCGAACAGGTCATTTCGTTCGCGTTGCCGACGATGCGCGGTCTGATGGATGGCGGCATCATCCCTTGCGGCAAGCATTTCCCCGGTCACGGCGACACTTCGACGGACAGCCACACAGATCTTCCGCTCGTCGATCACACGATCGACCGCCTGCGCGACATCGAGTTCAAGCCGTTCAAAGCCGCCATCGATGCCGGCATCCCGATGATTATGTCTGCCCATATCGTCATGCGTGGGCTTGGCGAGCGTTTCCCGTCCACGCTTTCGCCAAAAATTATGCAGGGGATCTTGCGCGATGAGCTCGGCTTTGAGGGCGTGATTGTCAGCGATGACCTCGAGATGGATGCGATCATCGATAATTACAGCACGCAGAAAGCCGTTTTGCTCGGCCTTCGCGCCGGTCTGGATATGTTCCTCGTGTGCCGTTCGCAATACCTCTGGTTGCCGCTTTGCAAGCAGATCGTCGAGCACGCCAAATCGGATCCCTCGCTTGAAGCGCGCATTTACGAATCCGCTCGCCGGGTCTTGAAACTGAAAAATATCGAGATCTGAGGCTGAGATTTTTGTGGGCGCGGGCTATCGCTTCGCGATACGCCCTGCGCGCGCGGCTATTTCATACGCCGCGCCATTTTTGGGGAACCCAGGGGTGCTCTGACGCCCCTGCGGGGCTACGCATGACGGCTTCGTAGGATAACGATTTAAATTTAGGATAAATGTAAAAAAAAAACGGCGTATCGGCGTGAGCCGATAGCCGTTTTGGCAAAGCGTATCGGCGTTAGCCGATAGCTTTGCGGATCAAAGAATAAGCATCATTCGGTGATACGGGCGATCTTTGCGACACCGTTGCCCTTGTGACCGGTTTCAGTACCGCCGTTATGTGTGGGCATGGACTGATTGCCGGATATCATGACGGTATCTGTGAAGATGAGGCCGGAGTAGTGGTTTGGCGAGTTTGTGTGTTCGATGCTGTCCTGTGCGGAGGATTCTTTGATGGCATAGCAGCCGGTATGTCCGGAGATGAACCCGGAACCGCCTGCGCCAGAGCAGGCGATGTTTGAGGAACCGGCGAGTTGTGTGGAGCCGCCATAGTAGCCGCCGCCGCCGCCGCCGATGCCGTAGTCGCCGCCATCTTTGGAGACTTTTCCGTCGCCGTTTTTGCCATATCCGAAGGCGTAGCCCGATGTCTGCGAACCCGCGACGTATGCGGAGGTGTAGGAATAGCCGCTGAGGCCGCCGCCGTAGCCTGCATGGATTTGGCCGGAGCCTTTATAGTAGAAGTTCGCGCATTGCCCGCCGCCGGCACCGGCGACCATGATTCTGGATTTGAGGCTGTCGAAGTTGTTCCAGTCGCCGCCGACGAGCCGGAAGTCTGTCGCGCCGCCGCCGCCGCCGCTGGATTCGTTGTCTCGGCGGTCGTGGGATCCGGTACCGCCGCCGTTCCAGCCGCCTGCGACATCCTGGCTCACGATGGCATCGGCGCCCTGGCCGCCGACATAGATGAATATCGTCATCGGTTTGGTGACCGTGAGCTTTCCGGCTGCATAGCCGCCGAAGCCTGTTGTGGTCGCATAGAACGCGCCTTCATCCATCGTGCCGCCGCCCGATGCCCCCCAGGCCTCGAACTGATAGACACCGGGCACGAGCACGACGGACTGCGGGCTGCCGGTATAGCCGAAAGTCTGGTGATCGAATGCGACGACCGTGACCGCGACGGACTTTTCGAGACCGTTGTAGATATTGGATTCTGAGGCGCTCTTGACTTTGATGTTGACGACGGACTGGGCCTCCTCATAGCCGGCGATCTTGACCGTGATGGGCTGCGGCGTGTCCCAGTTGTCTTTGGTGAATGTCAGCGAGGACTCGATGACAGTCGCGACGGTCGGGCGTGCCGAGTCAAATGTGACCGTGACAGGGGCTGTCGGCGCAGAGCTCAGCGAGATATTGACCGTACCGGAGGTCGTTTCTGGGGACAGCGAGAGGCTGCCCGGACTGGTGACGAGGGTCGCGGTCTCGTTATCGACAACGGTATAGATCGGCGATTCGGCAGAAATCGCGTCGTAATCCGTGTCTTCTGAGGCCGCGGTGAGAATGATATGGGCGTCGATATTGCCGTCGGCGTAATTGTCATCGACGCTTTCGACCTGCACGGTCTGCGGCGTGTTCCAGTTCTGCGAAGTGAACGTGAGCGGCGCATTGTTTGGAATGATCAGCTCGCTTGCGTCGGTCGATTGCAGCGTGAGTGTGACATCGGCCTTGGGCTGTGTCTTGAGCGCGACGGTGAAAGTTGCTTTTTCTGCCTGGTCTTCCTTGAGGGAGGTCGGGGTGCCTGTGATCACGAGACCGGCCGTATCATTGTCCTCGGTGACGAACGTGATCGGGGTGATTTGCAGGCCGTTGAAATTCGCGTCTTCCGACTGGGAGGCAAACGTGACTCTGGATGAGATGTTCCCGTCGATGATGTTGTCATCGATGCCCTTGATCACAATGACCTGAGGCGTGTTCCAGGTTTCGGGCGTAAAGGTCAGGGATGCCATGTCGTTGCTCGCAAGCGCGAGTTCGGATGTGTCTTCAATGGTGGCCTGGATCGTGACATCATTTTGCGGGATGGCGATGAGCGCGACGCTAATTTTAGCTTCGGTGCCGTTTTCGGAGACGGTCGTGCTCTCGGCGATCGCGTTTGCGCCGGCGTGGGTGGTGTCGTGGCATGTGCCGGGAAGAATGACCGCTTCGAGGGCATAGGCTTCGTCATCGGACTTGATACTGAACGAGATCTCGAATGTTTTGTCGCCATCGATCTTATAATCCTGGACGCCGGCGACCGTGATGCTCTGCGGGGTGTTCCAGGTTTCGGGCGTAAAGACGAGTGTCTCGGTTTCGAGTGCGGCTTCTTCGGGGGCGCTGCTCACCGCCGTGATCGTGACATCTGAGGCGGGTTTTGAATTGAGCACGATGCCGATGACGGCTTTGGTGTCGGATTCGTCGACTTCGATCTTGCTTTCCGAAAGCGTGATGCCTGCGGTTTCGTCATCTGTGTTGATGAGCTGGACAGGCGGAATCGTGAGACCGTTGAAATTGGGATCATCCGATTGCGTCAGACCGAATGTGATTTGGTAGGCGTTTTGTTCGGATGTCTCTTGTTCGCTGTCGTCCTGGCCGGTGATGGTGATGATGTGCGGCTTGTCCCAGTCGTCCGGCGTAATCGTGATGGTCTCGGTATCGACAGTGCCTTCGGTCGTGTCGCTGGATGATACGGTGAACGTGACATCTGCAGAGGGCTTTGCCGAGAGCGAGATTTCAAGCGTGACGACACCGCCGGCTTCTGAGGTGATGGTGCCGTCGGGCGTTGAAACGAGGATGGATGCCTTGTCGGCATCCAGGTTGACGAGGTCGTCGATGGACGCGGCAAGACCGTTGAATTCGGTGTCATCGGAGGCGGCGCTGAAAGAAATACTGTATTTCTGGTCGCCATCCACCATGCCGTCGGGAAGTCCCGCGAGCGTGACGGATTGGGACTGATTCCAGTTGGCGGGGGTAAAGACGAGCGTGCAGGTGTCGCTGTCGCAGATGGCTTTGGCTTCAGTGTCGTCAGAGAGCAAGACAGTGACCGTGACATCGCTGGCGGGCTCATGGTTGAGGGCGACGGAAACGGAGGCTGTTTTCCCCTGTTCGTCAGTCGTCTTGTCGTCGTTTGCGACGGAAACGATGAGGCCGGGGGCGCTGTCGAACTTGCATGAACCATCGGTCTGGCAGATCTTTCCCTGTTTGCACTCGACGCCGATGCAGGCTTCAAGGACGCATTTGCCGCCGACGCATACGGTGCCGTCTGTACATGTCATGTCGAGGCAGATGTTTTCGATGCATTGGCCGCCCTTGCAGCTTTCGCCCTCGGCGCATGACTTGTCGATGCATGCGGTTTCGAGGCAGATGCCGGCGATACAGGTCTGGTCAGCGGTGCATAATTTGTTTTTGCAGCCGTCATCTATGCATTCGCCGTTCGCGCATATCTTGCCTTCGCCGCAGTCTTTGACGGCACCATTCTCAATGCACGCGGTGTCCACGCAGTTCGCGAAACCTCCGATTTCCAGGCAGGATTTACCTGTGTCACAGTTGACATGCGAGCAGATGTCCGTGATTTCTGCCTGTTTGCACACGCCTGTTGCGACATCGCAATACTGGCCTTCCGGGCATGTGGCTGGGCAGATGGGGACGAGTTCGCAGGCTTGGGAATCCTTGTTGTATGTTTGGCCGTCGGGGCAGATCGGCTCTTTATATTGCACGACTTCGTTGGAGCAGGCGAGGAACATGCTCGTGGTCGCGAGAAGTGATAGGATGCACTGAGCTTTTCTCATGAGATGTCTCCTTGGGTGATGAATTGTGATCGAGGACGACCAAGGCGGCATTCTATATGAAAATTTATATATTTTATACCTATATATCTTATACCTCTGATTTAATTCATCCATGAATCGTTGGGGGCGCGGGCTATCGCTTCGCGATACGCCCTGCGCGCGCGGCTATTTCATACGCCGCGCAATATATTTGAGGGCGTGCCCGATCATCCGTGGATTAAGCCCTTTTTCCCATGTCGTTCCGTCCTCGAGCATGGGCTTGCCCGATCATCCGTGGATTACGCACTTTTTCCCATGTCGTTCCGTCCTCGAGCATGGGCGTGCCCGATCATCCGTGGATTACGCGCTGTGCGCTTACCCTCGGCTAAACTCTGACGGCCCTTACGCAAAGCGTATCGGCGTTAGCCGATAGCTTTGCGCCCGAAAGGAAAAGAAGCGATCACTCATCAACGAGCGTGATCTTTGCGGCGCCGTGTCCAGTGCGGATATTGCTCTTCATCTGCCCGTTCTGGACGCTGCCGATGTACCCGCTGCCGCCAGCGCCGGTATAGATGAGGTTGCATGCGCCAAAGTAAGCGCCGCCATAGTAGCCGCCGCCGCCGCCTTCTGCGCCTTTGCCGAGACTTCCGGCTGAAACGCCGACAGGAAGCACGCTTGTTGTGCAGACGACACCGGGATCTTTATTGACATAAGTGCCGGTCTGGTCAGCACCGATGTTGTTGCTGCTCTGCGTTGTGCCGCAGTAAACGCGCGTAAGCGGTCCGGATGTCAGGCCGCCGCCGTAGGCGCCCGGTCTGGGCACGCTGCAATAGTTGATGCTGCCGCCGCCGCCGCCAGCCACGATGACGCGTGATTTGTAATCGTCTTTGACGCTTCGGATATCGGAGCCGCCGCCGCCGGCACCTCTGTAGACCGCCGCGCCGCCCGAATGGTTGCCGCCGCCGCCGCCGTTGAAGCCGCCTGTGGCCGTGTCTGAATGACCGCCGACATACACATACCATGTGCCTGCATTCGACTGGTCGATCGTATATTGGCCGGATGCGTAGCCGCCGTAACCGCCCGTGGAGAAGGCGTTGCTTCCCTGTGCGCCCCAGACTTCAAACAGGTATTTGCCAGGTTTGAGGTCGATCGTCTGAGCTGCACCCGTGTATGCAAACGATTTTTCAAGGAACTGGTAAATCGTGAAGTTCACGTCTTTCTTGGGCTTGACCTTGTTGTATGGGCCAGAGGTCGATGTGATGGCAGAGATCGATTCGACTGATTTGGCACTCGGCGCGCCATTGGGATCGACGACCTTGACCTGGACGGTCTGTTTGATGGACCAGTCTGCCGATGTAAAGGTCAGCGTCTTGGGCTCGACGGCGGCGGTCTTGTCGTTCGTCGTCAGGAGGGTGACGGTCAGCGTGCCGAGGGGATCCTGGCTCAGGGAGACATCGACTGTTGACGTGTAATCACCGGGTTTGAGTACCTGTTTGGGGCTCGAGAGAGAGACGGCGGCACCGCTCGTATCGATGATGACGTAATCCGGCGTGACTGCGGTCAGCTTGTTGAAGGCTTCTTCGTCGTCCGTATAGCTCGTCAGGTTGATGCGCACATATTCGTTTTCTTCGACATCTGCACCGACTCTGAGCGTGACCTGTTTGTGCGTGTCCCAGTTCTGCGGCGTGAACACGAGCGTGGAGCTGCCGACGATGCTCAGGGCTGATGGGTTGGATGACACCATGCTCACCACGACGGATTCAGCCTGTGGCTTGGCGTTGAGCCAGACCTCGAAGTTGATGAGTTCATCGGAGCCTTCGCGGTATGAGCCGCCGACAGCGGCGATATTGATGGCCGCCTTGTTGATATCGACTGTCGTGATCTCGATCTCGGCCGAGGCATTGATATCGGTCGTTTCCCCTTTCGCATTGAAAAGGATTTTGGAAACGATGTCGCCATCGACGATCTCATCAATCTTGCCGTCGATTTTTAGTTTCTGTGGCGTGTTCCAGTTCTCCGAGTTGAATGCCATTTTTTTCGGGCTGACTTTCAGCTCGCTCTCATCATCGGCACCGATGGAGACTGAAACCGTATCCTGCGGGTCACATGCGAGCGAAATCTGATACTCGATGGAGTCTTTTTCCGGATTGATTTCGCTGTCTTCATCGACGCTGTTCTGGCTCTCTGTCGTCGTCACGATGTCGAAATGATCGGTGTTTGCATTGATGCACTTGATCCAGATGGGGGCGAGTGCGCCGTATTCCGGATCTTCGGTATTGAATCTCAGGCTGATGTAATAGGGCTGATCCGGATCGACGATATGGTCTGGTTTGCCCGATACGGTCAACAGTTCGCCTGTCTTGTAATTATCCTGGGTGAATGTGAGCTGAGTCGTGCTGAACACGGCTTCGGTATCCGCTTCGGTTTTGCTGGTTCTTTCGAGCGTGTCCCATGCCGAGACTTCGATGTTCACGGGCGGAATGGCCGGGGCGATGCCGAGCTTGACGCGGAGCGTGGCGTTTATCTGATCTTCGTCGGTGTGGATCACGAGCATGCCGTTCTCAAACTCGCGGTCGAGTTCGACTTCTTTAAAGCCGTCGATGCATTCCGGATCGGCTTCCTGTTCCTCGCCTTCGCCTGGGGTGATGTTGCCGCAGGGCTGCTTATGCACGACGCTGATAAAGGCTTCTGCCTTGTCGTTGTCGAGGTTTGTCGCCTGAATCGGATCGAGCTGCTTGTCGTTGTAATGGGCATCTTCGGAAGCCGATTTGGTGAAATCGATCGTATAGGCGTTGGGCGTTTTGTTGTGCGTGCCGTCATCCTCCTGGCCTTCTACAGTCACGGTCTGCGGGACGTTCCAGTTTTCGGGCGTGAAGGTGAGCGTGAGGCTGTTTTCTTCGGCGTTTTCGATTTTACCGAGTTTCGGGTCGCTTGAGGAGACTGAAAGCGTGACATTCGCGCTCGGTTTTGAGCTCAGCTCGACCGTAAAGGATGCCTTGTCACCGGATTCGCTTGTCTGGATCTCGGTGCGGCTGACGAGGATCTCTGCTTTGTCGACATCTTTGTTTGTAAAGGTTTCGCTGAACGTGAGGCCGTTGAACTCGGCATCGTCGGATACTGTCGTGATCTTGAGTTCGAATGCCTGGTCGCCATCGACGATGTTGTCTGCGATGCCGAAGAGCGTCACGGTCTGCGGTTCGTTCCAGTGTTCGGGGTTGAAGTGGACATCATTGCAGAACGCGGAGGCTTCCGGATTCGGGGATTCCGTCGAGATCTCGCATTTTAACGTGATTTCGGCTGCGGGTTCGTGATTGAGCTTGATGCCGATGCCGAGTTCGCCGCCGGCTTCGGAGGTCTCTTTGCTCTCTATCGGATCGACGATAAGGGCGGGATCCGAATCGAACTTGCATGAGCCGTCTGTCTGGCAGATCTTGCCCTGCAGGCAGGTGACTTTGGCGCATGCTTCGAGCACGCATTCGCCTTTCTGGCAGACTTTGCCATCGTCGCAAGTCTTGGGGGCGTTGTCCTGTACGCATTCGACATCGATGCACATGCCTGTCGAGTTGATGGGGATGCAGGCTTTGCCGGCTTCGCAGTCCATGCCGGTGCAGGGATTGCCATCCACGCATTCGCCATCGACGCATTTCTGATTATCAGGGCAGCCTTCCGGGCATGCATTGGGATCCGGCTCTGCCGGGGCGGCTTCGCATGCGCCTGTTTGGGGGTTGCACTTGGGCGCATTGGCATCTTTGCAGTCTGCATCCGATTTGCAGCCTTCATCTACGGGCTCGTTATCTACGCATACGCCTTTGACGCAAGTCTGATTGTCTTTGCAGCTCTCAGGGCACGCATCGGGATCTTGGGGATCGGTAGTCTCGGCTTCGCAAACACCTGTTTCGGTGTTGCAGACTGGCTTGTCGGCTTCTTTGCAGTCATCGTTCGACTGGCAGGTCTTCTTGTCGATATGCTGGCTTCCGGATTCGTTGTCGCAGGACGTGCTCAGCGCAGCGACAGCGATCATGAGGACTGGCAAAAAGTACTTTTGTTTAAGCATGAATCTTCTCCTCGATGGTTTAAAAATCTGTGTTCGAGCAATGCCCAAACCGAATGAACCCAAAAACGTGTTATGGATATATAATACATGTGCCGATGTCAATATCCCTCCGTCAAGTCGATGCATGCGTGGTTGCGGTTTAGTCTATGGGCTGAACTGTAACGCTTTTTTACTGTATTCACGCCTTGGAGATATGATATAAGATTTACGTCTGCTTTGCTCACTCGGTTGAGTGATATCATCGGGC
>JAFZFY010000131.1 GCA_017555665.1 Pseudomonadota bacterium
GGCGCATGCATCTGCCCCAATACATGCATACACGGCTGCAACACCGATGGCAGCTGCAGAACGACTGAATGTAAAAACGGCAACGACAACACAGGCGCATGCATCTGCCCAGACACATGCACACAAGGCTGCAACCCCGATGGCAGCTGCAGAACGATTGAATGTAAAAACGGCAACGACAACACGGGCGCATGCATCTGCCCAGACACATGCGTCAACGGGTGTTACATAAACGGCGCATGCAAATGTGATACGAATATATGCATATATGGATGCGACGAATCGGGCAACTGTAAATGCGATGACTGTAAAAACAACACCTCATGCGATCTGAGAACTGGCAAATGCGCTTGCCCCGCTGAATGTCCCGATGAATGCAAAGATGACGGCTCATGTAATGATCTATGCGGCACGAAGCGATGTGCACCCGATCAATATTGCGACTCGGAAAAGAAATGCCAACCCCTCGATGTCAATAAGAACCACATGATTGATACATACGAAACAGCCGCCAAAAAAGGCTCTGGATGTGTCACTGATCGCAACTGCGACTCCATATCAGGCGCAGGCGACGGATTCTGCGACAGTTTCCTCGATTACACGTGTTCAACCAGATGCACCTCAGACGACCAATGCATCGATGACAAACTCTATCATTATGTGTGCCGTAAAGACGACGGCAGATGCGCACCCGACACTTTCATTACAGTATGGGATATTCCTCAAAACAAAAAAACGCTGACGATCCCGTTATACACAAATCACTGCGATATCCAGATCGACTGGGGAGATAACATCCAGGAGCCTTCAGACTGCGCCACTCAACTCCTATTCCATAGCTATGAAAATAGCGGTCTCTATACGGTAAAGATCAAAGGCAAAGTACGCATCGGTCATAAAAGTCCTAAAAACGGAATTGACTATTTACCAACCATACACGAAGATGCATCCAAATTAGTGGAAGTCAAGACCTTTGGACCAGTCAGCCTCGGACCTGAAGCATTCGCTTTCTGCAGCCAGCTCAAAAACATATCAGAAGTCGACATTCCCAATGCAGCCGAACTCACAGATATGCAATACTTTTTCTATAAAGCCGAGGAATTCAATGCCCCCATCCAGCGCTGGGACACATCCAATGTAAAAAACATGCACGGCTTATTCATGGAAGCTGGAAAATTTAATCAGCCCCTTGGTAAGTGGAATACATCAAACGTCACAGATATGAGCAGCATGTTTTACTTTGCAAAAACGTTTAATCAACCCATTAAAAATTGGAAGACTTCCAATGTTACAGATATGTCCGCTATGTTCTCGAATGCAGATGCATTTGATCAGCCCATTGAAAACTGGAGCACAATCAAGGTCACGGACATGCATTCCATGTTCTTTGGGGCACTGATATTTAATCAGCCCATCGGCAAGTGGAACACATCCAATGTTACGGATATGCATGAGATGTTCAGGGATGCCGAATTTTTCAACCACCCCCTCGACGACTGGGATACCTCCAAGGTTACAGACATGTCCACGATGTTCTGTAACGCGACCGCATTCAACCACCCCTTGAATACCTGGAACACCTCTAATGTCACAGACATGGAAGCGATGTTTGAAATTGCCAAATCATTCAACCAGCCGCTCGATCGGTGGAATACAGCCAAGGTTACGAGCATGACCCAAATGTTTACGGATGCAAAGAGGTTTAATCAGGATTTGAGCAGCTGGGTGGTTCAAAAACACACAAGCGTAGAAGATATGTTTGATTGTACCAGCCTTTCATCAGATAATTTCAACAAAATACAAGAGTCTCCGACCTGGGAAGCCAAACCTCAAAAATCTGAATTTGTCGCATGTAGGGAGGATGACCAGTAGCTCTATTCTGCGTGGATATGGCTTATTTCGACTACGCGGCGGTCGGCAGGGGCCTATCGCGCCCATTCGTAGTCATGCACTGATATTCCCTCAGGTCAAAAGCCCTTGTGAAGCCTACTACTGCCTACCGCCTACTGCCTGTCCCGCAATGCCCACCATACTTCAGAAAATGTCTATCGGCTGAGTAACATTCTGGCTATCCGCCTAATCAATGGCTCATTGCTCATTGACTTATCTCATGGCCTTAAACGCCGCATCGCAGTGCTTGTCATAATCGTAATCATACGCCGATTCGCCAGAAGATTTATCGCTGTCGCATTCCAATATGCCGAGCAGATATTCACCGGGCGCAGTCGCCCCCTGCTTGCCATAAGTATCGACAACGATATAATACGTCCCCGCATCAAGCGTGCCCAGCATCAGGCGGTCTGAGCGAACCATGCAACTCGAAGCATTCGTGTTGCCTTTTAAAATCTGCACATCGAGATCATATGCATTGCCATTCGAACCATCAGATTTATAAGCACGTCCACTCACGACAAATATTTTTAATCGTTTTTTAGATTTTAACTCCATCTTATAATAATATTCACCGCCAAATTCAGGTATCAGCGTTCCATCTGAATTTTTGCACGTGCCCAAATATTCCGAAATCACATTGCTACTCTTCGAAGTATCTGCCGAATGTGTGAACGGAATGCTCGTGACCAAGAAAGGATCCGAAGCCTTGCCAGTCCCCTTGAACGGCTCTTCCACGGCATCAGGCGCTGCTTCACCATTGACCACGGTGCGCCACGCATCGCTCAGCATCTGCATCGACCCCAAGTTGCGCTGATTGCTGCCGTATTGCAGCCCGTTATCCGAAAAATCACACGTCGAACTCGCCTGACTGCCATGCACCTTGTCGTTGCTCAGGCCGTGATTCTTGATCGGCATCCAGGCGTGATACACGTCAAACCACGGAATCTGACGCGCTTCCGCAATACCGCGAGACACGGCGTTGAACATCTGCACGACATAGCGCGGATAATTCTTTACATCGATGGCAGGCGGATTCGACAGATAATTGATTCCCGTCGGCTTTGAAAAATTAGGCGCCACACCAGACATCAGCGGAATCACGCCTTCCTTTATCATCTGGTTGAGCGCACGATTGACCTGGCGATAATAATCTTCGAGCGCCCAGGCATATCCCGGATAAGTATCGCTCAGATAATAGGTAAAACTTCCGTTCCCGATATCGTTAGAACCGTGCCCAAAGAACCCAAAGCGCGGCGACATCGCGCTAATCTCCTTCGCGAGAAGATTATTGTCGCCAAACACATAGCGCGTCGAAGTACCGCCCACAGCAACGACCGACTCGCGTGTAAACGAATCCTTCGTCTTCTGGAACGCCGTCACCGCCGGCTTTAGCGAACTATAATTCCCCCATGTGATCTTCTGTGTATTCTTATCAGAAAAGCATCTCACAAAATTATCATAAGCAAAATGTGAATCGCCGACCTTCATAAAGACATTATCCGTCCGGCTCTTTTTGCTTCGAATCTTCTGCATCTGGCTGACGACATACGGCGTGATCGGCGAGTGTGTCGTCTTCATGAGGTAACGCGAAGGCTGGTTGTTGTTGACCGTTTCGCAGGCATTCCCGGCGGAATTGCACCCCTGCTCGCAGGTCGAGGTCTTCCATTCGCCGCCGGAACACTTGGAAAGCGTCGAGCCCTGGCATTTGACCGCCCCATCCGCGCAGCCAGCGCAGCCGTTTGCCGACGGATTGCAGCCGTTGGGACACGCCGTTTCCTGCCACTGCCCCGCAGCGCATGTCGACAGCGTCGCGTTCTGGCATTTGACCGCCCCGTCTTTGCAAAGCGCACAGCCGAAACCGCCGGGCAAACACCCAAATTCGCAGTTCTGAACGACTTTCCATGCATTGCCTTCGCATTTCTTCAAAACGTCCTGCGCACAGATCGACGCGCCTTCCGAACAGACCTGCGGCACCTCGCACGCCGTGCCCGAAACTGCGCACCCATACGGACAGAGCTGCTCCATCCACGTGCCAGACGCGCAAGTCCTCAATACGCCGTCCGAACACACGACAGCGCCGTCCGAGCACTGCGGTTCAGACGCGGACACACACGACATGCCATCCGTCGCGCACCCCTCCGGGCACACGGTCTGCACCCACTGCCCGTCAATACACGCTTTATACACGCCATCGGCGCAGCGTTTCTCCCCCGCCGCACACCCCGGATCCGCATCGACGCATCGGATCCCGTCGGCATCACACGTCGACGGACAGAACTCAAGGATCCATCGCCCCGACCGACAGATCCGAAGCACGTCATCCTTACACGACGACTCCCCCTCCGGGCAGCCGCCGCTCGCACTGTCACACCCGTTCCCGGCCTGATTGCACCCATTGGCACACCGTTCGATGACCCACTGGCCGCCATAACACGTCCGGAGCATGCCCGACGCGCAGTTCACGACGCCATCCGTGCATTCCGACACGCCTCCCTCGGCACAGCTCACGCCATCCGCATGGCACCCGTTCGTGCATGTTTCGACACGCCATGCCCCGTCCACACAGGTGCGCAACACGCCAGACAAGCAGCGCACCGAGCCCGAACTGCACACGCTTGCGCCGGGTTCCCGGCTGCCATTCACAAGCACCACGCCCTCCGACGCATCACATCCTGCCACACACAGCAAACACGCGCACAAACCCAGACGGATATTCCTAGACATGATGACAGTTCCCATTCCAATGATCCCCCATAACAATCGGCCAGCCCCCCGACACAGGCATCGCGACTGTCTCAATATAACGCAAATCCCCTATTTTTCAAATGCTCGCTTGCATCCGCTCTGCGAATCACGGCATGTCTGCCCCCTTGCCTGCTTTTTTTTCGCTCGCTTATCTGCCTGCGGCAGATACAGCTCGCTGGCGCCGCTATGGCTGCCGCCATACGCGCCGCCCTCCGGCACCTGTCCCCGCGCCTCTGTGGTGTTGTGAATCATGCCCAAACCGTGATAAACTCCTTGAACAAGGCGTGATTGATTGCCTTTCGGGAGAAACGCATCCCTATCGAAAAAGGTATTCGCAATCCCGATTCCCGTAAACGCAAAGGAGCATAGCTTATATGAAAAAATTGAACGTGTGTTTGACATTGGCCGCCGCCCTCGGGCTGGGCATGACCGCCTGCAATGAAACGGTCGTGTGTAAAAATGGCACGCATCTCTGCGAGAATGGCAGCGCGTATGAATGCGTCGACAACCAGTGGTCGCCGCTACCCACGGACGTGCCATGCAGCGAATCAGGCGAAGCACAGTGCAAGGCAAACGAGACCAAATGCGAAAATGGCGGCGCATACGAATGCGCCAATGGCGAATGGGTAGCCGTCCCCACGATCGTCCCATGCGGCGAAGAAGAACCACAATGCGAGAATGACGCGCACAAATGCGAAAACGGCGTGCTTTACGGATGCGCCAATGGCGAATGGGTAGCCATCCCCACGGACGAACAGTGTACAGAATAGCCGTCCTCCCAGCAGCGCCGCGACCTACGCGCCGTATCGTTGCAGCCCATATCCCCAAGATGTCATACGACACATCCCGGGGCAGCCAAGCGTAACGCCTGTCACGCCATGCATCGCCCCAGTTCACTGCGATGCATACCCGGATGCTGCCCCCAAGCAGGTGCGTCCGTATCGCAGATAGGACGCACGCGCCTGCCGTATCGCCCAACGGGCGATAGGCAGGCCCCAAAAATCACTCGCCGACGCAATACACCGACAATCGCACAGGCTCCAGCGCACCGTCATCCGCGCTGCCGATCACGATCTCGAGCTGCCCGAGACTGTCGGGGGCTTCGCATGACACGGCAAACTGCCAGCCGTTCGGAAGTTCAGACGACCCGATCGAGAACCCCTCCGATATCTGGGCTGACCGCAGCCAGAATGCCCCGCTGTCAAGCACATCCTGCGCGCTGACGAGCCGGATAGTGTGCATCTCGCCGGCAGGCAATATGATCTGACCGCCCGAACTGATGGCATCCTGATCGAGAAACAGGTCAAACTGAGGCTTACAGTGATCTACGCTGACATTGAACACGAGCGGACGGCCAAAGCGCGTCGGCGCTTCCGTGCGGATCTCGATGCGATGCGGGCCTTTGCCATACTCGCAAGTGGCATCCCATTCAAAGCCCGAATCGGTCAGCGCCCCAAAACGGCTCAAAAGCTGGAGCTTGACATCGCTGTCGTGATGCAGCGGGATCGACAGATGCTGATGCTCGTCCACGCTGAAATCCGTCTGACCGCCGGCCGTGCTGACAAGCGGCGGACAGCTGGGCTGAAGCTGGAGCTGCTTTTCGACCACATTGTTGTCATTGTCATGCGCACGAAGCATGATCTTCGCATTCTGGAACGCGTTATCCGCACACGAGGCATCGACCGAAATCATCCCCATATAGGCATTTCCGGGCATCCCATACGTTTCCGCGACATCAAGCGCATACTGCGCCACGCCGGAAACCTCGATCGCCTGCAGCGGCAGATCGCCATCCGTATCGATGATGCGAAAACGCCATTTGAACGCGTTATTGGCGCGTTCCTCGCGCGTCGAAACCAGGCTGAGAGACTCGATTTTCGGCGCGCACGAACGAGGCTCGAGCATCAGCCAGATCGCATCCGACTGCACCTGCTCACCGCCGAACTGAACGTCCACGGCACACAGCCGCTGCTTGCCGGGAAGATTCATGTTCAGGCCTGCGATACAGCCGCGACGCAGCGAAAAATCGACTTTCCAGGCGTTGTTCACATTCCGGATCTGCGGCTTTTCAAAGGCATCGGCAAACTCCGGGGTCTGACACACGACATCTCCCAGGCGCGGCGTATCCGTCGAACGATCCCCCTGTGTCGGATAGATCCACGTCGAGGCATGCGCATACACCTCGTCCTCGTCGCGCTCGTATTCGCGCAGCGACAGATGACGCGAACTGAACGACACAGGCGCATACATCGCAGAATTGCGCGAAAGTATGACAAAGGCGTTCAGCGAGGGCATGCGCCGCGTGTATTCCGAAACATTCAGGTGTATCGCGAGATTGGCAAGCACCTGCGTGACCGGTGTCGAGACCAGCTTGAACGTGAACGTATAAAGCCCGTCGGCCTGCATCTGCTCGATATTGATCAGCTCGAAGAAGCCGAGCAGCTGATGCGCCTGACGCGAATAGACCTCCCAGACGGCCCCAGGCAGCGTCTCATTTCCCGAACAATTTGCACAGCGGATCTCGATATTCTGGATATCATAAGGCAAGACCTCGATGATCGGGCGCACACGGCGCTGCAAAGGGTCAAACCACAGCTGCACGTCCAGCGTGTTGATCTGAGGATCCGTCAGATGACAGACGCGTGACTCGGATGTCCCCTCGCAGGCTTCGCGCACGGAACTCCCCGCCTTGCGAAACCCCATCGAACGCAGCTCGATGGCATGCAGCATATCGGCTTCGAGCATGATTTTCTCGACCACGGGCGACGAGATATTATCCGTGACTTCGAGCTCAAACATCGATGTCGCAAAGGAACTCCAGCTCTGTTCAAGCCAGAACACGCCATTTGTCGAGACTTTCACCGACCCATCCGGTGACCGCAGACGATACGTGAGGACATCGGCATCGGCATCCGATGCGGTGATGCGCAGCATGAGGCGATCCGTCACGCCGACTTTTGCGGGGCGGTCTTGCGTGAGGTGTATCAGCTCCCCACGCGTCTCATTCACGAGCTGCGTGAGCAATATCCGAGGCTCGCTATTTGGCCGCGTGACGAGCACGCGGATGCGCTGGATGTCTTCGCCATACGGCGGCCCATCCGCGATGCAGCGCACCATGAGCTCGTAATTCTTGCCCTGACGCTGGCCGTCATCAAACGCCGGTGTCCAGCGGATCACGCCCGGACACTGCGCATCCTCGATACTCCGCGCACACGGCTCGATCGCCTGAAGGACATGTCCGAACGTGCAGTTATCCGCCATGCAGGCATCATTGATATTCTCGACCTCCACACGGACGTTGCGCCCGCCGGAACACAGCGGAATTTCAAGCGTCTCCCCGACCGTCGCCGTAAACTCCACGATGCTTTCGCCGCGCCCGGCAAACTGCACCGGTGGCCCGCCGATCACGTACAGAAGCCCGATGATGCCCAGCGCAAACAAGACGAATGTCGCCAAGCCTGCCACGATCCGGCTGCGCCACGAGACATGCGACACAGGACAGTCGACATATTCAGACACCGGAAAAGAGAGGATTGCCGCCTTTTTGAACTGATCCCGAATCTCGCCACGGTACTGAAAGCCGCCCTCAAACCCGGATATGCTCTGCCGGATGCCGCGTATGCCCATGCCGTAACCGCTCGGCTTCGGTATCGTCTCATCCGTATCATAGACCTTGAAAATCAGCGTCGAGATGCCGGTAAACGCATCGACATCGAGCACGATATCGACCGCCACGTCATTGCTGATCTCAAGCGCGTTGTCGAGCAGGCGCGTCAGGCACATTTCGAGCGTACGGCTGGCCGCCGGGCAAAGGAGCTTCAGCCCGAGCACCTGATAGATATGCACATGTTCGGCGATATCCGCACGCTTTGTCTGGACTGCCACGGTATCGATCGCCTTGCGCACGATGTGATCCGGTTCGATCTGCATCTGGCAGGCACTCGCGAGCTCCAGCACCTTCGGATACACGTCCACGCAGCTCTCAAAGCGAAGGCGCATCACATTTTCGACAAAATTCGTCGCCGAACGCTCCCGATCGACCGTCATCACGACCATTCTGCGAAGCGCCATCAGCTCACGGCTCGCTGCGGAAAACATCGGATCCGCAAACGGCATGACGATACTGCGCGACAGGTACATGTAGACCGTCCTGAAACAGTCGATCCAGCGATTCCAGAGCCGTTCCTCGGAATGCGCCTTGATGCCGCAGAGCCGGAAAAACTCCGCGCGATACGCTTCGAGCTTTGCTTCGGGCAGATCCTGTATTTTTTTGCCCTGATCCGTCTCCTGCTTCATTTCCCGGATCAGCGAAGCGAGCCCCAGAAGGCGGTGCTTCAGGACATCGTGCGCCAGGACTTCGAGATGCTTGCGGATTTTCTGGAGTTTTTCAGCCGAGTACTCGTCCTTTCGGCGGCGTGTGCGGTCGATCCACAGGGACAATGTCTTACCGTAAAAACGCCCAGAATGCAGGAGGAGCGTGACGAGCAGCGCAAAACACGCGACCGTCATCACGACCGCAATGATGTACGAAAAGCTGACCATCCGTTCCTCTGGATCCCGCCGCATCCCCCACGCAGACATGACAACGCCATCCCACAGGCGCGCAACACAGGGCGATATATCACGCATGCCGCACCTGCATATACAAAAAACAAGGCCCGTCTCCAAACTGCGCCATGACACGCCAAACTGCGTGACATCTGGCGCACAATGCAGTAATCCCACCGCGTTTTTTTGCCCGGCGTTTTGCCCGGAGCCTTGCCCCTGGCACACCGGCGCATTTCACGACAAGGGATTCCCCATGAAACTTGGCATCCTATCAGACACACACGGCTATCTCCATCCTGCATTCAAAGACCTGTTCAAAGACGTCGATTATATTCTCCATGCAGGCGATATCGGCACGCCGGACGTGCTTCGCCAGCTCGAAGCGATCGCGCCCACTGTCGCGGTACGCGGCAATATCGATGGCGAGGTTTTCTATGAAACGCCGAAACTAGAGCACAGGAGACTCGGCGACATACGGGTCACGATCGTGCACAATGCAGGCGACATCATCCGTCCAGCCTACGACCTTCGCTCCCGCATCCTCAAAGCGCCCACAGACCTGCTCATCTCCGGTCATTATCACGGGTACTGGTGCACGGAAATCGCCACCGACAGCGGGCCGGTCCTCTGGCTGAGCCCAGGCGCAGCGGGCAATTCAGGACACCACCGCGAGCGCACCGCGCTCCTGCTCACCATCCCCGAACGCGAGGCGCGCGCAGGCACGCTCGTGCAGGATGCAAAGCTCGAAAAGATCAACCTCGGCCCACGCGAATACGCGACCGATATGTCATCGTCGTGGGGGTAGCGGCGTATGCGCGAAGCCGTCAGAGACGCGTCTCTGACGGTCTCGCGCATAGACGCGCAGGGGGATTCTTCCCCCTGCAAAAGAATTAAAAAATATCTGCGTATTTTCACACTTATATAGAAATTTATACAAATTATGAAAACGATCCTCATCACCGCAGGCATGCTTGTCCTGAGCAATATCTTCATGACCATCGCCTGGTACGGACATCTCAAGAATCTATCCTCCAAACCGTGGTTTATCGCCGCCCTGATCAGCTGGGGCATCGCGCTCTTTGAATATCTGATCCAGGTGCCAGCCAATCGGCTTGGCAACACGGTCATGACGATCCCGCAGCTCAAGATCATGCAGGAAGCGATCGCGCTCACGGTATTCATCCCGATTTCGGTCTTTTTTTTGAAGGAAAAGATCACACTTGACTATATCTTTGCCATGATCTGCCTGCTCGGTGCCGTCTTCTTCATTTTCAGGGCGAAGCTTTTCGGCGGCGCATGAGCGCGAAATTTCCGATTGACGCACGCGGGCATCGACATAAGATTATTGCGGATATCGGCTAAAAATCTTATAAGCCTCGCTTTGCAGGCATGAATGCCTGGATAAACACTCACGGAGAACAGTTCCATGGCACAGGAACAGAGATTTGAACTCATCAGCACACTCGGAAAGGGCGGCATGGCCGAGGTTTTCCTTGGCTGGATGAACTCTATCGGCGGACTGAGAAGAAAAGTCGCCATCAAACGAATCCTTCCGGAGCTCATACAAAAGCAGAGCAAGCGCTTCCAGCAGATGTTTGTCGATGAAGCCACGCTCGCGTTCCAGCTAGAACACGACAATGTCGTCCGCGTCTATGATGTCGGTCAGAGCGCAAACACGTTCTTCATCGTCATGGAATACATCGAGGGGTTCGATCTCAAGACGATCCTCGAAAAGCTTCGCGAAAGCGGCACAATATTCCCGCTGGGGGTGGCGCTGTATATCACGCTTCAGATCTGCTCCGGCCTGGGATACGCCCATTCGCTGACCGACCCTGACGGCAATCCGCTCGGCCTGATCCACAACGACATCTCGCCGCCAAACATCCTGATCGGCAGGCATGGCGAGGTCAAGGTCGCGGATTTCGGTCTATCCGACGCGCGTTCCAACGCGGTCGAGACACCCGACGGGATGATCAAGGGCAAATTCGCCTATATCTCGCCGGAATGCACGCACAATCCGCCGCAAGTCTCTTCGCGAAGCGACATCTTCTCGATCGGTATCTGCCTTTGGGAAATGCTCGCAGGGCGCAAGCTTTTCCAGCGTGACAGCGATCTCGAAACGTTCAAGGCCGTGCGCGCCTGCAACATTCCCGATATTCGGGAATTCAGAAACGACATCCCCGTCGAACTCACCAAGATCCTCGATAAAGCACTCGCCAAAGATCCGGACAAGCGTTACCAGACTTGCGAAGACCTCTATCTCGACATCGCATCCCTCGCGACAGCGCTCCAGATCCCGCTCAATCGGTATGACCTGAGCTGGCTCATCAACAATCTCGCTGGAAATCACTGGGGATTCGTCGGCGAAAAAGTCTCCGAGGCCATGCAGAAATCCCTTCAGGACGAACTCGCGGGCATGCTGCCGCCAGGCGACGCGGAAATGCTTGCAGAGATCGTCACGGGCATGTCCGAAGTCATTGATGTCGACGAGCTCAAACGCGCCGCCGCAGGCGAAAATGCAAACTGGATCACCGATGTTTTCAACGATGTCGGGTTTGAAGAAGGCGCCGTCGTCTTCACGCACAAAAAAGATGAAACCCCGGCCAAAAAAGAGGCAAGCGCACCGCTCTCGCCTGAAAAGAAGACCGAGAATTCATCCAAACCGATCCCAGCACAGAAGATCACGCTTGCCACGCCTTCTGTCCCGCCGACCCCGACGCGCGAGCTCAGCGGCATGCTTCCGTCCTCCAAATCTGCCATCATCTCAAGCTCAGGCCTGCACAAGCAGGACAACCACCTGATGCGCATCCTCACCTACGCCGCGCTCGTCATGCTCGGCCTTGTGATCGGCGCAATCTGCACATTGGTATTCGCCATTACGCAGATCTAGGATTGCTCCCAAAATACATATTCTGGCCTCCCCTTTCCCCATCGGAAAAGGGGAGGCTTTGAAACGCGTTATATACGGCAAGTGATCGGTTTGAAGGCATTGCGCCCCACGCGCCCATGAATCCGCCGCACAGCATCTCACGTCCTCCGTCTGTGGCAGGTCGGCATCGCGCCAAGCGCCTGCACGAAACCCCCACAAATCCGGCAGAAAACGCCTATGGGCTCCACCGTGATCAGCAGCCCGATGCACTCACAACCGGCTTGACAATCCCCCCCACACACATTTATACATCATTATAAATTTGGGCATAGGATGCCTGTCGGCACAACAACTTTGATATATTTGGAGTATTATGTCACAGCTACTACATTTGAATTTTGCACTTAATTTTGAGACGCTTGCGGTCAACATGATGGATAAGATTGAAGAATCATGGCATGACCCATTTGATCCGCCGATCGTCATTTTCCCGGACCGCATGCTTGAACACTGGTTCAAGCTCAAGTGGATGTCCAAACACGGCTCACTGGCGAACCTCAAATCCAAATTTTTAGACACTTTTTTATTTGAAGCCCTGACGGATGCACACGAGATACCGCGCGTCACACGGTTGCCCGTCGCGCTGCTCCGAAACATGATCCTTGCCTGGTTCAAGCTGTCCGACAAGGATCACAGGCCGAACTGGGAAACGCTCAGCGATGAAGTGCGGCGCTATGTACAGCCGGATATCAACCGAGCCGAACCCGATGATTCGCGCCTGTTCGATTTCGCCAACCAGATATCAAAACTCTTCATGGATTACGAGACCACACGCCCCGGCGCATTCAAGACAAAAGAAGGTTTTATACAAACCTGGCAAATGCCGGTGGACGATAATCATAGATTCTTCAACAGAGCAGATAAACAGCGAGAATCCTGGCAGAACTTGCTGTATCGCAGGATTTTCACGGACAGCGATTCCATGATCGCTCATATCAATAAAGAGCTCGAAGGAAGAAATATAAAATATATTACGCTGCCCCAGCTATATGAAAAGAATCGCACGAGCACGGGCAATATAGACTTTAAAGGCGCTTCATCCAAGCCTGTATTTCTCTTCTGGCACGCCGGTGTGGGGCAATTCTACCGCGTCGCACTCCACGAATATTCTAAAACCCACGAAGTCTATGCCTATATTCAAAACCCATGCATGGAATTCTGGGAAGACATCACCGACCAAAAGATCAATTTTATAAAGAATAGCACGCTGCTCCCATCGAACGACGGCCTATCACTCGAAGACCGAGACATCCTCAAAAGCCAAGAAAACCAGTTGCTTGCCAAATGGGGACGCGCAGGACGCGACAATATCAAGCTGTGGTGCGAAAGCGTCGATTACAATTTTGAGCAACAAGATTATATCAAGTTCAACTATGAATGTACCGCAGACCTCCATGCCTACGAAGCCCAACCGGAAGACACGCTTCTGCACCGCATCCAGGAACTTGTGAGCACACGGGAGAATGCCGGGACTGAGCTCCCCCAAGACGACAGCCTGACCGTCACAAGCGCGCCGTCCAAGATCCGTGAGATCGAGCATCTGCACACGAAGATCTGCCAATGCCTAAAGGCAGGTGCCAATATCCGAGACATCCTCATCGTCGCGCCAGATATCAACGCTTATCGCTCGGCGATCTATCAGGTCTTTGGCGCAGAGCGCACGCAGGTAGAAGAAAACCGTCAGCGCAAACACATGCAGAAAGCGAACGCGAACGAAACGCAGCCCGAAGCATCACAACAGGCAGAAGATCCCGCGCTCTATATCCCGTTTACAATCATCGACAGCGCTGCGCGCGAATCCCTGACGGCACACGCCCTGGACGCGCTTTTCCGCATCGTCTCGAACCGGGCACTTTCCAGACTGGAATTCTTTGAGCTCGTCCGCAATCCGCTCGTACAGAATGTGCGCGGGCTCTCTTCGGATGAGATCAGCGCCTGGGAAGGCTGGCTCACGAATATGCAAGTCTTCCGCGATAGAGAGCTTCTCACGAACGCTGGCCCCATTCAATATAAAGACTGGCAAACCGGCATCAAACGCCTGCTGCTCGCCAGATTGACAGACAACCGCGTCCAGGATTGTCAAGACACGCTCACGCCCTATGCAGACCTGGAAAGCTCAGACAGCGATTCCCTTTGCAGATTTATCGATGCCATCGAATCGCTTGAAGAAGTGATCAAGAAAAGCACGGAACGCCCTGCCGGCCTGACACGCGAAATGCTTGATGACTGGTTTATCCCCTATCTGAACAGCTGGATATCCATGAACAATGCCCCGCGCGAGCTCAGTGCAGAAAATATCATCTATCAGAGCGTTGCCGACAGCATTGAAATTCTCAAGTGTCAATATCCCGCAGGCATTGAGACCATATCCTGGAAATGCCTGGAACAGACGATCCGCGATGCCGCCGAAGGCTCCGATTACACGACCGGCTCTCTGTTTGTAAACGGCCTGACATTTATGAATTTTACAGCAAACCGCATCCTGCCGATCAAACATATCTTTTTCTTGGGCATGGATGCCGCGAGCTTCCCGGGGCGCGATAACGCCAATTCGCTCGACTTGTGCACCAGCGAGCCCTGGCCCGGCGATACCCCGAATGCCTATAAAAACAGATATGCATTTCTTTGCCAGTTCATGAGCACATCGGATTCAATACATCTCAGCTATGTCGATAAAAATCTCCAGAAAGACGAAGACTTCTATCCGTCGAGCGTCATCAATGACCTGATCGGCTTCTGTGGCAAACAAGCCCTGCAAGTCACCCATGTGCCACTTGATGAAACCCGCAATATCAAAGACCTGTTTACCAGACGCGCATTCAGAAACAAGCACATCTATACGAGCATGCTTGAAAATAGTTTGCACAACGGCGAAACCGTTTTCGAGACATTTACCAAACCCATCCTCAGTGATTTGCCCGAACGCGTCACGCTCAGCAAACTCAAAAACTATCTCAAGGATCCGTTCCAATTCAGGGTGGGCGAGCTGCTTCAGACTGATGACGAAATCGATCCCGAAAAGATTGTCTTTGAGCCCATCGATGTCGAAACTATCAAGCTGCTCGACAAGATCAAAGCGTTGGCGCAAGTTTTTATAAAGAAAGCGCTTCAAGAAATCAACGAGGCAGATGCGCAAGAGCGTGAAGATCAGATTATAAATGATTTTAGAAAAGCCCTTCGCGAATCCGGTTTCCGCGCAGCCGCGCTTTATGAGGAGCTGATTGTACAAAAGATTGTCAATGGTGCAGAAAATGTTGCCGATCTGATGCTTACCGGCAATCTGAGCGAAGCAGATGATGACAACGATATCGACCTGACCATAACCCAAGAAGTCTGGGAAGAAGAAAATCCTGTCAGCACGATAAGATGGCAATTACAGGGGCAGGCAGAATGGCACAAATGGGGACCGGGTACGCTTGACATTACCAGCGTCACGCTTGGAGCATTGGATGAAAGCTTCCGATACCTCACTGCATTTGTACACGCACTCGCGCTCGTGCTCAAAAAAGGACGCGAGTCCGAATGTATGGACACCGAATTTAATGTCACCCTCCATCTCTGCGGCACAATAGCAATTCAGGAATACACAAGAGATTTCGCAATCACCCCAGAAGAAGCAGAAACCCTCATTGAACGCATCTATCAATTTGCCTATATTGAGCGATTTGCCAAAGCAGCCCCCATGAAAATTCTTGAAGCCTTTAAAACTAAAAAGGGCGAGTTAAAAACAAAAATCAAAAGTTTCAATGACCTTAAAGATCAACTCGAAAACGAACACGGCCCTTGGCAATATTTCCCCAAAGGCAAAATTTTCGATCTGAACACAGATATCGGGTATAGCGCATACAAACCAGATGAATTTAAAAAAGAATGGAATGCAGTCAAAGCTAAGCAGCTGGGACTTATTGAAAAGCTCAAGCCATTGAGGTTGCCTGAAGAATCCCAAACTCAACAGTAATCTTAAAAAAAACATTCAAGTCATCAAGTCATTAGGAGATAAGATATGGATACGCTACCTGTTTTTAACAGCAATCTCATTGGCAACAACGCAGACTTTGATCCCTCGCAAAGCATGTTCATTGAGGCCTCTGCCGGCACCGGCAAAACTTATACCATCCAGCAGATCGTTGCCAGACTGATCTGCGACGGCACAAGACTCACCCAGATTCTGCTCGTCACCTATACCGAAAAAGCTGCTGGCGAGCTTAAGGATAGAATACGAAAGAAAATACAGGAAGTTCTTGAAAACAAACATCTCGTCAAAGATATTGGTGAAGAGCTGTGTGAAGATAAGATCGAGCTTTTTGAAAATGCGCTTCGCGAACTCGACAGCGCACAGATCTTTACGATTCACTCGTTCTGTCAAAAAACGCTCAAAACCTACGCCTATGACGCCGGCCGTCCATTCGATATGCAACTCGTGGATGACGCGCTTGTAAAAAATATCATTCAGCGCAAGATTCGCGATGAATGGCCCAATAACCCGGAATTTAAAAGCTTACTCATCCACACCGATGATGAGAGCATCATTGATGCAAACGATATTGAGAATACTGACACTGAAAACGTCGAGGATGAATCTGCTGACCAGACAAGTAAGCTCAAAGACACAC